>NVSM01000018.1 GCA_002401225.1 bacterium | reverse complement strand
CGACGCCCTGCTCGACGAACCACCAACCGATGACGCGGGGATCAACGAGCTCCGGCTCACCACCACCGACTACAACGCGTTCCTGATCGAGACCATCGAAACCGCCAAGGATGCGCTTGTCAGCACACAAGGAGATCAGATCGAAGCCGCCGATCAAATCCGTACAGGTGAACTCGAACCCGCGATTGAATCACTCAAATCGGTCCTTGAAGGTTGGCACGCGGTGCGAGATGTAGTCGGACAATCCGCAGCACTCGCAGGCATCGACATCGACACCCTCGAAATCACGGATGCCAAAGGCACAACAATCACCGGTGCCCAATGCGTTGATGCACTCTCAAAGGCGCTCGCCGAGGTCCGCAACTGCTTGGGCAAATCAGACTGGGCCTCGCTTGGCGATGCAATCGAGTATGATCTCGAAGACCAAGCCAACACCTGGACAGCCCTGCTCAACGCGATGATCAAAGTGATTTCATCCTCCCCCTCAGCCTCGAGTTAACCCCTGAGCGAGCAACCGACCAATCCGCCACACSCCACCACCATCGATACGATGATGGAAGACGCGAGCCAAGCGTTGGCTGTAGGTGCGTATCTCCAAGCCGCGATGGCTTGCAGAGAAGCGCTCATGGTGGCTCATGCAGATCGTGACTTTGGCACGATGAGCCGAATCTGTCTGCCCATGCTCGAAGCCCAGCGAGCCCTTCGATTGGCAGCCCTCGACACCAACATCATCCACTGCGTATCCAAATCTACAGACATCCCGCCTGATCCTGATGCGAGTTGCTATCTGTTCGCGCCCAACTTTGTCGGGGCTGACACCCTGCGATTTAGGAGTGCTGCCAACGACGCCGGGATCGGCGCCTTCGTCCTCACCCGCGAGCCCACCACCGCCAAAGGCTTCTGGCCAATCGTCGGCGTCGCCGATCGCGTCGTGCGTATCCGCATCGAACCCCCCAAGGACGATCGCCCCACCGCCAACTGGTTCGCACACGCAGCCGAGGCTTTAGGCGATCAAGCCATCGTCGATGCCAAAAACGCATCACAGCCCGACGATCCCAAAGACTGGATCGTCGACGACTTCCTCGATCGGCTCGATGCCTGCCCAGAACACGAAAAGTTCATCAAAGCCTTGGCCGACGCGTGCCAAGACGCGATCAACGCACCGACAAGCCCACGCAAACGCCGGCGTGGGATCATCGACGATCCGTATTCTTTTTAAAACCACCTTTTTCGGTGGCACAGGCGTCCCGCCTGTGATGACTTTTTACACAAATAAACTCAAACAGAGAAGACCACAGGCGGGACGCCTGTGCCACTATAGAGAAAGATCAACCGCCATCGCGGGCAAGCGTGTCGATGATGTTCTTGACGATCGCATCCGCATCCACCTGCTCTGCGCTCGCTTCGAAGTTGAGCAACAAGCGGTGCCTCAACGCGGGCAATGCGACTTTCTGGATATCCTCGATCGCCACACTCGCACGCCCATCGAGCAACGCAAGGCATTTGCCCGCGAGCATCAACGCTTGAGCAGCACGCGGCGACGCTCCAAGACTCACAAACTGATTCACCATTGGCGTTGCGAATGCACCATCGGACAACACGCCTTTGGGATGCGTCGCGAGCACACACCGGATCGCATAATCTCGCACATGCTCAGCGACGGGCACCTGGCGGACGAGTTGTTGATGCCCGATCAAGCGCTCGCCGTCGATTACTGGATTGATTGTGGCTTGTTGGGCACCCGTCGTGCGGATCACGATCTCAGCGAGTTCTTCGCGGGTGCCGTACCCGACTTGGAGCTTAAAGAAGAACCGATCCAACTGGGCTTCGGGGAGTGGATAAGTACCCTCTTGCTCGACGGGGTTCTGCGTTGCGAGTACAAAGAATGGGCTGGGCAGTTTGTGCGTCGTCGTCCCCACCGTCACGCTCTGCTCTTGCATCGCTTCGAGCAGTGCCGACTGGGTCTTGGGTGTTGCGCGATTGATTTCGTCTGCGAGCAAGATTTGCGAAAACACCGGGCCGGGCGAGAACCGGAACGCTCGCTTCATGCGTCCGTGCTCGTCTTCGATTTCGTCCACCACCGTTGTGCCTGTGATATCCGCAGGCATCAGGTCGGGTGTGAACTGCACGCGACCAAACTTGAGATCCACCGCCTGTGCAATACTCCGCACCAAGAGCGTTTTACCAATCCCGGGCACGCCTTCGAGCAGGGCGTGTCCGCCGACGAACAAGCAGACGAGCATTTGCTCGATCGCTTCGTGCTGACCGACAACTGCTTTGGAGACCTCGCTCCGCACAGCTTCGAAGTCTTCACGGAACAACTTGGAAGCCTGTGCAACCTCGTCAGCATTCATCGCCACAACTGGATTCGATTCACTCATGCCCACATGATATCAGAATGGGCATGAAAAAACCGATCTGGGATGATTGGGATCATCCAGATCGGTTCATTCTAAAGGCCGCAGTGGGATTCGAACCCACGGTTGGCTTTCGCACAACGGATTTGCAATCCGTCCCCTTAGACCACTCGGGCACACGGCCAGCCTTGTTGCCGACAATCTCGCGACCATCGGCAGAGGTGACAGTACAAAGCATCGTCCAAAAGGTCAACTTCTTATCCTCCAAATCCATCCGAAATCACCACTTCTGCGTGCTTGTGGATGAAACACGATACCATATCGGTGGATTCAGCCGATACTCCTCCTATGGATACCCACCCGATGAACGCCCTTCGCTCTTCTGTCTCGATTGCTGCCCTGCTTTTGGCAGCGAACTCAACGCTCGCCCTCGCCTCGCCCGATGATCAAACCACGAGCCAAACCATCAGCCAAACGCCGGGCAGCCCCGAGCAGGTCCAACAGGCCTTGGCCGTTTTACCACGGGTAGGGACAAACCAAGAAGCCGTCATGCCAACACTCCAAGCCGTTTCGGTCGCGGTTCAGCCCGGGCTTACCCAAGGCGAAGACTGGCTCAAGGTTCTCAACGACACCCTCGAAGACACCGCCGAGCCTTCACAACTCGCTGAAGGCGCCTTTGTACTCGCACGCCCTGGCACAATTGTGGTTACTCCGAGTAACCTGATGATCTTCGTGCCTGACCAAGCAACCCGCCAACCCGGCGAGGGCCCGGTCTTGCTGATGCCTTGCCAAACCCTCGAACAACTCGGATCTGAATGGAGCGGGCAGCCGATCGAACTCTCGGGCGAGATCTTCACCTATCACAACCGAAACCAGCTTCTGATCTCGGCCTACCGCATTGGAGCTTTGCAACCCATCGAGCCAGAACTGCCAGAGAACACCTCCCCAGATGCTCCATCAGATGGCCCTTCATCGGGTTCTTCATCAGGCGAAGATGATCCTGCTGTACGCGATCTACTCAACGAACTCTCGATGCAACCATCTCCGACGCGCCCGCCACGCCAACAACTCTCAACAAATCCATCCGCCCCCAAGATTGGCAACCGCCCCCAAGCCGTCGCCTCATCGACCAGTGCGGGGGTTGAAGAGGGAACGCTGATTTTGCGTAAGCCTTCACGCATGATCCGCAACTCGTCTGGAGCGTGGACAATCGTCTTCGATAATGACAATGCAAGTTCTACTCGTGGGATGGACACGATCGACTTCATTGTTCAGCCTTGTCGAATGCTCATGCGGATGGAACAGGTCGCGATGGAAGCTGGCGATGCCGGGCAGCTCTTGGTCTCTGGGCGTGTATACACCTATCAGGGTGCCCATTACATTCTCCCAACGCTGATGCAGCGTGTTCGCCCGCAAGGCTTAAACTCGCTTCAATAAACCACTCAAACAAACTCAATACAGAAAAACACCCCGACGGATGCCGGGGTGTTTTTTAATCATTTTATAAACTCACACGGTCGAAACACTGCCCTGAACCGGGCGATCTTCGATGGCCATTGCGACTGCTGGAGCAGCGACGGAAGTCTCGCCTTCCATCGGGTAGTAGCGTGAGCCATACATCCGAATCCGCTTATTGGTTGTCGAGCGTCCGAAGGCTTTGGCCAACGCGAATCGTGCGACCATGATGATCACGAGCATTCCGATATTGGCTGCGAACATTGGGAGCATTGTGGTTGCACCAAGATAGACCATAACCGAAGTCACCACGAGCATCAGCATCCCCGCAGGGATCATCCCCTGCCATCCGAGCATCATTACCTGGTCATATCGCAAGCGAGGCACGGTCCAACGGACAACAATCGCCAAGCAAAGCAAGAGTGTAACCTTAAGCGAGAACACCCCGACCTTGGCGAAGACCGCCAAAATGCCCGTTGCTTCTGGGCTCGTCAAGCCAATCAAAGGCACCTGATATCCACCCATAAACAGCAATGCAAAAAACGCACAAGCCGTCACAAGATGGGCATACTCGGCCATGAAGAACAATGCGAAACGCATCGAGGAATATTCGGTATGGAACCCGCCGACGAGTTCTTGCTCGGCCTCGGCATTATCAAACGGTGCGCGGTTCGCCTCAGCCAACCCACAGATATAAAACAGGATCGCAGGCAATGGCAAACTGAACATCAGCCATCCGTGCTTGGCTTGATACTCGATAATCTCGTTGGGCATAAACGAACCAGCGATCAACAACGCACAGAGCAGCGACAATCCCAATGGAATTTCATAGCTGATCATCTGAGCAGTCGCACGCAAACCACCGAGCATGGAGTATTTGTTATTCGATGACCAACCCGCAAGCGTTACGCCGTAGACACCCAAGGATGCCACAGCGAGCAGGTAGATCACCCCGACATGCACATTGGCACCGGTGACGATGACAGACTGTGCTTCGAGATGCCCGAACATAAAGTAAAAGCTTTCGCCAGCAAAGCCAGGCAAGCCGAAGAGCCATTGGAACGCCCCCAAGTCGGCAGCTGCCGGGATATCGAGAGCCCCGCCCCAAGGCATGATGACAAACCCGATCAATGCAGGAACCACGGCAATCGCAGGCGCGAGCGAGAACAACACCCGATCGACATTCTTAGGCGTGAARTCTTCYTTNANAANGAANNNCTTGATSCCGTCMGCCAAAGGYTGACCSAGYGCSARMMWSCCCTTGAGRAARCTCAASMATGGCAARCCAAAGTCGAACCCRACMCGGTTYGGGCCGATMCGGTCYTGGATGTATGAACAKATCTTGCGYTCRAGATASACCCCGTACGCAACGAGCCCAAGCACCGCGTGAACGCCGGCCATCAAGACCACGCCAGAGATGATGAACTGCCAGTCGATTAGATCGTGAATGTACTCGCTCATAGTGCCCCTATCGTAGCAGCCAAGCCCCCGCAGAGCCTCAAACAGGGCTTCTCAATGGGGTATCGTTATACAAAATCTTCGGCCTGTTGCACCCAAACTCTGCAATCATCCCCAGCCTTGGGCAACATCCGCTGCACCAAGCACTTCGAGCAAAATCTCGCGATGATTCGCACATCGTGGGCACTTGTGCTGCCCGCCGAGCTTGCCCTTGGCATCGAGCCAACGATGGAAGGTCCCCATCGGCATCGCGGTCATGGTCGGGAAGTCCATCCCCAGCCCGTCGCTCCGCTTGGTGGTGTAATCCACATTCTCGGCTTTGACTGTCTCATCAAAGACCTCGCCGAAGCGTCGGATCTGATCGACACTGGGTTTGGACTCAAACTCCACCGCTACTTCGAGCCCGGCCCGGTTGTTGACGGATGGATAGACGGGAGCCGCGGTGAACTCGCCGATGGTCAGCCCGGTCGCCGCGACGGCTGCCGCCACCCCGTGCTCGATATGCTCACCAATCAGGTTCTCGCCAAATGCATTGATAAAGTGGCGATGGCGCCCGACGATCCGAATACGAGCCGGGCCATCACCAAGGCGCATGGTCCCGTCGCGCTGGATGCCGTCAGGAATCGAATCAAACTCAACGACATCGCCAATCACATATCGCCAAAGCCCGGCGTTGGTCGTCATGACGACAACATACTTCTGTCCTTTGTCCACCTGCCAGCAGGTGTATACATCTGGATCTTCATCATCGATCTGTTTGAGTGGGACGAACTCATAGAAGATGCCGTTGTCGGTCAACAGCCGCATCGCTGGATCATCATCAAGATCCTGAATCGCGATAAAGCCTTCTGAGGCAGGATACAGCTCCTGTCGGCACGGGAAATCTATGTTTGAATCGCCCGAGAAGGCTGTACACATCCGCGAAACGAACGGCACATAGTTCACCCCGCCGTGCACAAACACCTCAAGGTTTGGCCAAACATCTTTGGCACACTTGGCGTTCATCCCTCGTTCATTGGCGATCTCGATCACGCGATCGATCAGCACCAACGCCCATGAGGGCATGCCTGAGATAAACCGGATGTCCTGATCGACCGCGAGCTGCGCCATCGCTTCGATCTTGCTGGGCCAGTGATCCATCAACGCCACCGTTGGACCCGGTGAATAGATCATCGACAACGGCCATTTAATCAAAGGCGTCACCAACCCCGACAGATCACCCGTCGCAATCCCATGCTCGTTGTAATCGAGATCCGTCGATCCACCAAGGAACAAGCATCGCCCGCCCATGATTCGCTCGGGGTGCGAGCCTCGATTAATCATATGGGCGAAGATATCGAGCGATGCGAGATAGTTTGATCGCATCATCTCATCGGTGACCGCGATGTATTTGTCGCCTGCGGTGGTGCCCGAGGTCTGGGCAAAGTGCATCACCTTGCCCGGCCAAAGAACATCGCTCATCCCGTGCTCTCGCATATCAACAATGTCATCTTGGAACGCGTACCAGTCTGAGATGGGCATGGCTTCACGAAAAGCTGCGAGCTGATCTTGTTCTTTGAGTACCGCACGAAACTTGTTCCGCTTGCCGATGCGTGTGTCTTTGCAGGTATCCACCAGCTTGTTCAGCTCTTTGAGCTGGATCGCTTGCGTGTTGGTTTTCCAATAGTCAACATCGGAGAGTTTGCGACGACGCGCTTCAACGCGTGCATGGAGTGCCACCCCGACCAAACTTGTCCAGGTGTGCTTGCCGTTGGGCATCGGGGCGTTGATGCGCATGGTCTTTGTATCGATGTTCATGACCCGAACTGGCCATCGGCTTCGAGTTCATCGAAGAACTTATGCATCGCATCGCCGAACTCAACAGGGGCTTCGATCATCGGGGCATGCCCACAAGCATCGAGCCAGTGCAGCTTTGCATTGGGCATGAGTTCGCTGAACCCTTGCCCAGCRCTTGGWGGCGTYACGATATCTTCCTTGCCCCAGATCAACAGSGTCCGCTGMWKGATRTCGGCSAGRTCATCGGTCATGTTATCACGACGMGCACTCTTMGAWAGCTTGACCATCGCCCGCGCYCCGCCTCGCTCGTTGAGCAGCTCGAAYGCRCGATCGACATCGTTTGGATCCATCTTTGATTTATCGTAGAACAGCTCGCCGATCTTCTCGACCAACCATTCACGCGTTGGACGAACGGGAGCACCCTTGACCACTGTCCGCTCGATTAACCCGCTTGAACCAGCGAGGACCAATGCGTGAACCAGTTCTGGGCGTTCGTGGGTGACGCGAAGTGCGACATGACCGCCGAAGGAGTTGCCGACGAGAATCGCAGGCTCACCGATCTCACGATCGAGAAACTGCATGGTCATCGCCGACACTGCGCTCAGTGAACAATCCACCCCGCGCAATCCAAGCAGAGGCACCTCGAGCGTCACGCACTTTACACGCGATGCGATGCAATCGACTACCTTGCCCCAATGCTCATTAAGCCCGACCAACCCGTGCAAAAATACCACAGGAATGCCTGAGCCACACTCGACGACATCCGCCGGAATTCGCTTGCCGCTCAAACCGGCAAGTTCGACTGTCCGCCTGACACGATTGAAATCTGTTGTTTGTGAATCTATCGAACTCAAATCACCCATCTCCGCTTCACAAGAGCAAATCTTGATCATTTCCAGTTGGCTATTTCTTGCGAGTACATATGGTAGTACACACTAATCCTAATAGACACCCTCCGGGGGCATTCCTATTTCCTCGGATCACAATTACTTACACAAATTGATTCCAAAACACGATTTAGGCTTCGTGAACCCGACCATCGACCAGCCGAATCACCCGATCACTCTTCTCGGCGATCCGCTCATCATGCGTGACCATCACCAATGTCAGCCCCGCGTCTCGACGGAGTTCGATGATCACATCGAGAATCGATGCCCCGGTCTTCACATCCAGGTTCCCGGTTGGCTCGTCCGCCAGCAACAAACTCGGTTCATTGATCAACGCCCGTGCGATCGCGACGCGTTGGCGCTCGCCGCCCGAGAGTTCTGCCGGGCGATGCTTGAGCCGGTGACTGAGTCCGAACCGATCGAGCAAGCTCGATGCCCGATCGACAACCTCTTTGCGATGCGAACGGTATCCAAATCGGCCATACTTAATCATGCCACCAATCGTCACATTCTGAAGCACGCTCAGCTCTGGCAGTAAGTGATAAAACTGGAACACGAACCCGACATCGTCTGCCCGATACCGATCCAACGCCCGCTTGCTCAACCGCGTGAGTTCGCGATCTTGATACTTCACGGATGCGGGGGATTTCGAGTTCTTATCTGGGCAATCAAGTCCGCCGAGCAGATGCAATAGCGTGCTCTTTCCGCTGCCCGATGCGCCAAGGATGGTCACCCATTCACCTTGGTGTACATCGAGATCTATCCCATGCAACACCGGCACCTTCACGCGCCCGAGCTTGTAAGTCTTCTGCACAGCGCGCACCGACAAGATCGGCTCGCCTTGAGCCGATGACCTTGTCTCGCTTGCTTGCATCTGTGCTTCCATATCTATTCAAACCTCAACGCTTTGACCGGGTCCATTCTGGCACTATGAATCGCGGGAATCGCKGCMCCGACYACACARGTYARWATCCCGATCACAAACACRATSASYGCYTTGNTCRRANTCWACCTCGCTGGGGATYTCGACAAAGTARTACTGMCKYGGRTCCCAGATSACMARCCCGAAMNTSCTMNCCCATCCARTCRTGRATCTCRTTGATRTTSAKCACCACCCAATAKCCNAWCGNCTGTCCCMGTSACSGARCCMACAATCCCRATMGATGCGCCGTACCGAATCCATAGCCACGCAATGCCCGGGGTCGATGCACCAAGCGCGCGAAGCACGCCGATGTCTTTAGTCTTCTCGGTAGCCATCGACCAGAAAATCGCCAGCACCAAGAACACGGTTGTAAACGATACGATCCCAAAGATAAACAACACCAGCCCGGTCTCTTTCTTGACCGCGCTAATCATCGTTTTGTTCATCTCTTCCCAGGTCTTGATCTGGTTCTGCATCAGATACGATTCAGGAACTTCACCCTCATGAGCTTGAGCAAACTCTTCGTAGATATCGCGCACCCGTTGATGAATCTCTGCGAGTTCAACGCTGTCGATCCCGCGCACAAACACGGTGGTCACGCGTGCTGGATCGATCCCGATGATCTCTTTCATCTTTGGACCGAGCTCGCCGGTGACTGGATCAACTTCGGTCGCAAACGGATTGTCTGTGTCTTTTACGCGTTCGATTCTTTGGGCTTCGTGCAGGCGAAGCATTTTCTGGATCACTTTCAAAGGCACGAAGATCGTCCCCTGATCAACCTCGTACAACCCAGACTGGAACTCATTGGCAATCGGGATCGTCCGTGTCACCGGATCAATCGGATGCCCTTGAGAATCTAACGCCAAAACCGTCAACCCGACCGTCCCATCGCGAGGCATAAATGTATCAATCCACTCGGTCCCACCATCGGGCAACGCCCGCAAAGGCGAGATGGGCACATACCCACCCCAGACCTGCCGTGCATTGAGCCCGGTGACCTCGATGCCCAGCACGCCGGCAGGCTCGTACAACCCGGTTTTTGTATTGAACCGAGACATCGACTTGCCGTTCTCTTCGATTTCGGTGAAGAACGCTTGGTTCTCAGGATCGAGCCGAAGGTCCACCCCATCATGGTCTTTCGATGTCGGCTCGGTGATCGGCTTCCACCACATCGTGTCGGCAAACCCGGTTACATCCGAATAGCTCGACGCCTCGATCCCCTTGATGGAGATCAGCTCAACCCGATCATCGGGGAGTTTGATCAATCCAAAGGTTTCGATGGTCGGGGTTGCCGAATCGATCATTTCATCCGCTTCGAGTCGCTCGATCAAATCATCATAATGTGCGAATCCGACATTGGGCCAAACAATCGCGACATCGCCGACGAGGGTTTTCCCGGACTCAATCAAGGTCTTGAGAAATCCGCCCATGACCGACCAAGTGATCAGGATCGTCGCAACAGATAGCATCACCGCAGCCATCGCCAGCATGGGCATGACCTTGCGAGTCAGATACTTCTTGGTGAGCAATGCTTGATACACGGTGTGAGTCTAGCCCTTTACTTGATACGAACAGTATCAGATCGGCCAACAAGCACAATCGTCGCCATCTTCTTCGTTGGGATGAGTTAGTCCCAGTGATTGTTCGATCGATTGATATCCGGGAGCAACTCGCCGGGATCAAGTTCGATCGACTTGATCTCTCGCCCGCCCGTATCCATCCCCGCACGCCAACGATTGGTCTGGTGCCAAATCTCGACGGGTAAATCAACGATCTCTGTCGATCCATCTTTGTACTCAACACTCATCCGAATCGGCATGACCATCTCGCCAAGGTTATCGAGCACAACAACCGCGCCGTCTTTGACCGTTCGCACACCGGCGATCGCCTGATCGAGCGTGTAGGCTTCGAGGTACCAGCCTCGCCAGAACCAGTTCAAATCCATGCCGCTGCCATCTTCCATCGCCCGGAAAAAATCGGCAGGCTGGGGGTGCTTGAACAACCACTTGCTCGTGTACCCATTAAACGCATCATCGAATCGCTCGGGTCCAAGAATAAACTCGCGGAGCAAGTACAACCCATATCCAGTTTTGCGATAGTTGAGCCGACCAACCCAGCGTGGCCAAGTCCGATCTGGAGCCGTCACGATCGGTTGATTGTTGATCTCCATCGCCATCTGCATCGTCTGCTTGGCAGCTCGGCTGATATCGATATCCTCGCCCTTCCAGTTTGCCCGTGAGTACATGTTGATAAAGGTATTGAACCCTTCATCCTGCCACATGTATCGGCGTTCGTCGGTATTGATGACCATCGGGAACCAGTTGTGCCCGATCTCGTGATCCGTCACACCGAACATGCCATTGTGATTGGTTCGGCTGCCACAGAAGATAATCCCGGGATATTCCATCCCGCCCTCTGGGCCATTGATGTTGGACATGACCGGGTATGGATAGGTGAACAGAAGATCAGAGTAGAACTCGATCGAATGCTTGATCGCCCGCGATGATCCACCCTCTTCATGGGTGTTAATCCACGCGGTTGCTTCTACCGGATACAACGACTGGCACAATACCGTCCGCCCCATCCCGTTGGCATCCGTCACATCTGCCTTGCACGCATCCCAAATGAACGCATCGGACGCTGCCCATGCAAAGGTTCGGGCGTTGTCGATATGGAACTGCCATGTAAACTCGCTGGCTACTCCTGGGCGTGCTTCATCATCGCCGACTTCATCAGGCTCGACAATCCAGACGGGTTCATCCGAACTCATCGCCTGGCTCAACCGATCTTGCTGGGTCTGGGTCAGCACTTCACTACCATTCATCAATGCGCCCGAGCCGGCGACCATGTACCCGCGAGGCACCGTGATCGAGACATCGTAGTTGCCAAAATCGGTATAGAACTCGCCGCTGCCAAGGTAGGGTAGCGTGTTCCAACCATGCACATCATCATACTTGCACACCTGCGGGAACCACTGGGCCATCTCGWAGATCATGCCCTGYTCGACYTCTTCGGASCCCATCCGMCGMARGTGAGGCGGGATSWTRAAYGMAAARTCCATCTCAAASAYMARCTSYTSACCRGSMCCGAKYGMAWYRGGCARATCAATCCGCCCGAGCGTGTCGTAGACCTTCATCGAGAGTTCCTGCCCACCAGCAAACCCGCCCGTGCGGATCGAAGGAATCGCGTACCCGCCATCGAAATCATCTTCGAGCATCTTCATTACGCTGCCGGGCGTTCGCGATTTGGTCCCGATCGAATCGGTATGAAACAGGTTTTGTTCGAGGTTCATCCATATATAGTCGAGCGCATGAGGCGAGTTGTTGTGGTATACCACTGTCATCGTCCCATCGAGCGTGCCGGTGTCTGGATCGAGCCGGACTTGGATCGTGTAGTCAGTTTGCTGTTGCCAATAGTCAGGACCGGGCAAGCCAGAACCGAGCCGCATCTCTGTTGGTGTCGGCCAGTCGATCTGCTTAAAGACATTGTCGCCATCACGACCGCCTGCGCGACGGTATTGACCATCCACCGCACCGACCGAGAGCGAATCACCGATCCCAGCACGGTGTGAACCCGGTCGCCCAGCCGTGCTCGCGCAACCGCTGCTTACCAAGCCAGCGAATCCCAACGCACTCGCCATCACCACAACCACACTTCGCCCAATACCGATTCTCATATCAAATCTCCAGCACATCCCCCGACGCTCAATTCATTGACCCAAAGGGTAGCCGAATCGAGCACGCTCTGCACATCATCCTCCTTTCGCTATACCAACCTTCAATACTGGACGCATCGATCTCATTCACAACCTCTCCCGCCATCACAACTTCCGATCCAAAAGCCGATACTGCACCGCCTCGCCAATATGCTCAGCCTTGACGGATTCACTGCCTGAGATATCCGAAATGGTTAACGCGATCCGCCGAATCTTGTCGTATGCCCGCGCGCTAAGCCCGAGCTGGGTCATCGCCTGCTCGAGCAGGATTCGAGCACCATCATCGAGCGACATGATCACATCGAGCTCGCGTCCTTTCAATCGCGAGTTGGGGATTTCGCCTTGGCGTTTGATCGATCTTGTTCGGGCATTGGCGACCTTCTCTCGCATGGTTGCGGTGTCGGTGCCAGTCGCTTTTTTGCTCAACTCACTCCAAGGCACCGCTGGGGCTTCGACATGCAGATCGATCCGATCGAGCAACGGGCCAGAGAGCCGCGAGAGATACCGCGCCATCTCGCGCTGCCCGGCTTCACCGGGCCCGACATCGCCTCTGGGCGTTGGGTTCATGGCGGCAACAAGCATAAAGGATGCGGGGAACTCCACCGTGCCGTGAGATCGGGCAATCGTCACGACATGATCTTCCATCGGTTGTCGCATGGTTTCAAGCACATTGCGCGAAAATTCGGGGAGTTCGTCGAGGAACAGAATCCCATTGTGCGCCAGCGAGATTTCGCCAGCTTGTGGGATCGCGCCGCCCCCGACAATCGCTGGCGAGCTGGCGGTATGGTGAGGCGTGCGGACCGGGCGAGCCGAGACCAATCCACGCGACGAATCGAGCAACCCGCGAGATGAATACACCCGCGTGACCTCGATCGCCTCTCTGGGAGTTAACGGCGGCATGATTCCCGGTAACGCCTTGGCCATCATGGTTTTACCGGTACCGGCGGGACCGAGCATGACAAATTGTGTGCCCGCAGCCGGGCACGGTGAAGAGGTTTTATCCGCATATCAAAGGACACAGACTCGATTATCCAAGGGCGTTGTTGTACTTTCCGGTATCGCCCAAGGTCATCTTTTTTTTGTGGCTGGCGCTCACGCCGAGCCTTGACGGCTATATGTTCGACTGAGCGTTCAAGAACTGATCGGCGTTGTTCGAGTGTTAAAGTGGTTTCTGAGGCTACCAATAGCTTGGCAGCAGCAAATAATTGACCGATCATACTTCTAGCATCAAAATCTGTCGCCTCACCCACTTCTCGTATACGGTCTTTAATTGTCCGAATCTCATTGCGGGCTTCCGCTGAGCGTTCTCTAAACTCTGCTGCTGTAATCTCACCATCCGCCCGCATATCAAGCAACCTACCTAATCGCGACTCCAGCTTGTTGAGACGAGAGGCTAATCGGGTATGTTCATCAGCAAGATTTATCGCCACTTGTTTGCTCTGGATTTCTTCCAAGATCAAACCCAAAAACTGTGATTTGGAGACAGCTTTGACAAAGGCCGTCCATACCGCTGAATCTACCTCTCCAGTAATTAGCCAAGGCCCACCGCGTGCCCCACGAGGAGCGCGATAAAATGATTGCTTATGGGAGGAATCCCCGGTTGCTTTAAACCCATTCATGCTCATTAGCCCGCTAAGCAACCTTGGACTAGAAGTACGAGGCTGAGGGTGTATTTCTTGAGCAGCATCCCAGATATCCCTCGATACGATTGCGTCATGGGCATCTTCGATGATAATGGCATCAGGATGGCCGAAATCAAACTTAAATGTACGAGAGCCCGTTTCAGCTTTCCATACTCCAGATGCATGACACCCCCGATACACGGGGTTTTTCAGCAAACGGCTGACAGTGGTCTTTGCCCAYTTACCGCCGCGCGGCCCTTGAATACCTTCTTGGTTCATCAATCTGGCGATTTTTAACACCCCTGCACCTTTACACGCATGATTGAATATCTTGCGTACGGCAATGGCTTGTTCTTCAACTATTTGCAACCGCCCACGGTTTGGATCGCCTTTGGGGGGATTGAGATAACCGTAAGGGCATATACCTGAGTTCTTAAGCCCCTGCAATGCTTTCTCACGCTTACCCCGCAACTGGCGTTCTTTAATCCGCTCTGACTCCGCACGATCGACAAGGCTCTGGATGCCGATCATAAAGCGTTCATCCAAGCTGGCTAGATCACGCACCACCCCACTGATAATGATCTTGAGTTGCCGTTCACGCAACTCTCGTAGTATGGTCGCCACTTCCAACTCATCGCCCCGTGTAAGACGGGATTGCTCATGGACATAGATGGCATCAGGTTCGGTTTCTCGGATACAAGCCAGCACTTCTTGTAAAACTCTGCGATCGCGTGTAGCCATCGTTGCCGATTCACAGCCCCGAAATGTCCGTACCGTCTGCCAACCAGATTGTGCGGCCAACTCAAGATACTTGCGTTCCTGAGCATCCAATGATGCCCCTTCCGTTGCCTGCCGCTCTGTCGATACCCGGAACAATGCCACCACTCGCATATCACACCTCCATCACGAAAAATTCTATCTCTCTTGTACGCTCGCACTCTCATCTAGGTGCAATAAAACTTCGGCAACCGGCCCCTCTGTCCACAGATCAAGTATCTTTTTAACCAGAGGCAAATCCCCCGATGCCGCAGCCTGTTTGAGCGTCTCTTTGATACGCTTCTCTTGGGCTTCAATGGCCACAGCAAGATCAAAGATTACTGAAGCTGCACAACCAAGATGTTCGTGAACAGCAGTATCAGCGGGATTAGTATTTCGAGTAGGACTTGGCACTCTTGACTTGTTGCCAATCTTTTYCTTTGACACTGAAGTTTCGCCCATAGCAATCTCAACTGAAGGCGATTTAGCCTTGGGCTTTGCCTGCCCACTTGAGAGTGAAGCTGCGTGTGTGAACAGGGAAGTTTGCTGAGACATGACAGTGTTCCTAACTGGCCATTTCCGAGAAGGAATGAAGCCGCATATAAGACACTCGATATCGCCTACAAATGCAAGTGTATTMCACAAAATACATAACTATTTTGCAAATATTTTTCTTCATCCTGAACAGCGTTTTATTTTCGCAAAAATACAAAAATGCAGGTTCACAAATTGTGATTTACATCTATTTTTACCGCTTCATACGGAATACAAAGCCGTCTCGCCAACCCTCGTGAAATCAAATACTAAAACGCAATATCCATCACAAAACCAAACCGCTCGCATCATCGATTTCACRACTAAAAGAGAGGAAGAAAAACAATGCAACCAGAGCAGGCCTGAGGAATGAAAAACATAAAAAACGGCACCACAAACACATTAATCCAACTGCCATCCATGCTGCTCAACTCCACGAACWATTAGCGAGTATGAGACATCCGAATCCTTCAGCACATCAACCGGGTGGCCCGGCTGTCTTCCCGCTCATGGAGCTGCGTTCATACTGAAGCCCTCGACCAATGCGTATCCCTGAACCGCTTGAAGTAAGCACTGACAAAACCGAGTATCTGGCAACAACCCATTGTTCATGATGCCAGACCATGCTTTAAACAAATCATGCTCAACTTCACAGAAATAACCCAAAGAAACACGCATCAAGCCTCAAAGAAAACCAAGAATCTGAAAGGAAGAAAGTTAAGTGCCACCCCTCGCCAGCCTGTCAACCCCAAGGGGTCTCCCACTTTGTTTCGCCTTGGGCTTTCAGCCCGGCGGTGACAGGCAGGCGGGTCGGGGCGGCAAGTGGCTATCAACAGGTTTATGGCGGCCTGCAAGGCCAGCCTTAAACCTGTCAAAACAACCGAAAGGAAATGACATGAACAATCAAACAACAAACATCATTGAACGGTTCACACTCGGACCAGTACAAGTGACCATATGGCAAAATACTGACCGTAATGGCAATCACTATCCAAGTACCAAGATTGAACGGCGATACAAAGACGATGAAGGCAACTGGCATTCCAGCAACTCGTTTCCTCGCGATGCCCTATTGGTAGTATCCGACTTGGCTCTCAAAGCCCATGCACGGATACAAGAAGAGCAAGCCAATAACCGGATGACTTCTCATCAATCGGCTCAACATCAACAAAACACTGGCAACGCTCGATGAGCAGTGTGGCACAACGCACCGGACAAATGTCCGGTGCGGCTTCCAAGGTCGAGATCGCCAAAGAAGCCATCACACATGCCATTGACGAGTTAGCACAACAACTGGAATCTGGAAAGAGCGAAAACCTCATCGCCTACCTCAACATGCTGGCCAAGTTCCACCGCTACAGCTATCGAAACTTGATGCTGATCAATGCACAGCGTCCAGAAGCCAGCAATGTCGCCGGATTCCAAACATGGAAAACGATGGGCCGCACTGTCATGAAGGGAGAAAAAGGCATTGTCATCATCGCCCCAATGGTGCGAAAGACAGATAAATCCAAGCCGGACGAGAAATCCATCTTTGGGTTTCGAACAACCCATGTCTTTGATGTGGCACAAACCGAAGGCGAAGACTTACCAGACCACAATCGTATCGGCGGATCACCGGGTGACAAGCTGGCACATCTAGAAGCTGCTATCCAAGCAGATAACATTCAACTGCAAACTGCTGAATCCCTTGGCGGTGCAATAGGAGTATCTACTGGAGGCACGATCGAAATCATTGACTCTGTTGATGGTGCCGAACGATTTGCTGTCCTTGTCCATGAATGGGCACATGAGATTCTCCATCAAAGAGACAAAGAATCCAGACCATCCAAAACCATCTGTGAAACAGAGGCAGAAGCTATTGCCTTTGTGGTATGCCATGCAGTCGGATTGGAAACCGGCACAGCGTCATCGGACTACATCCAAATCTATAATGGCAACAAAGAAACCCTTGTTGCCTCGCTGGATCGTATTCAAAAAACTGCACATCACATCATCGAAGCCATTGACAACCAGAATGGCAACAGCGGCCCATCCCCAACGAACAGCACCCCCAAACCACCACAACCATCTATTGCCAGCAATGCTGCTGTTGCCAAGCCGGAGACTGAGGTGCATGAGCTTGAACTAAGCCGGTTCGCACCGGGTGAGTTCTGCTACCAGAAAGAAAGAACCGTCGGTGAAGGAGACATCGTCTCATCGTACAGTGCCGACAAGATAGCCTTCACCAACTCCGTGCGGAATCCATTCACTTGGAAAGGGCAACAGTGGATCATGACTGGCGGAAAAGGGAGCGGCATTCAAGCCTACCGTCTGGTACATCCAGAAGCATTTCCACGCACGGCAACCACCTACGAACAGAGGACTCGCGATGATGGTGGAGAAGCTGCCCGCCATGACCCCAACGGGTTCTACGACGGCATGACGGTGACACGCGGAAAGAAGACCTACATACTCTGTGGCCCGCCTGTCAAACTCATGCCTGGCAAAGCCGCCCAAACTTCTCTGTTTGAGATCGCCCAGCAGCACACACGGTGACCATGCAATGATTTTAAGAAGGTACACCTTCATTTCTTCAGTGATTAATCAATCATGAACCCTAATCGAATCCCGCTGGCTCCCAAGCGGCCGTCGGCTTCCGTGGCTTCGCTCCGCTCGCCGTGTGCAGCCGATCCCCCCGCAGGCAGGGCGGCTATCGCTTGGTCACTGCACGCGACCCGATTTGATCGGGATCATAATCAATCACAACAGAAAGAAGGAATATTTATATGACTACGAAACATAAATCTCTACCATCACTACCGGAGGGCATCGAACCCATACCACAAAATGAACTAGATTCTTTGAACGCAGACTCTGGAATTCAGAACGAGGCTTACTCGGCATATCTCACGGACTACGGCTCCACGACACCGGACATCGGATGCGATCTGTACCAACGGCTTGTAAACCCCGATGGTTCACAGGGCGAGATGCTGATCAGTTATGTTGGCCTTTGTGAAGTCGAGCAACTGATCACACTGCTCCAAGTCGTAAGAACAGAAATGCAAGGAAGTGTGTCATGAGCAATGACCTTCCAAATGACTGCGAACAAGATGACCTGATCGTTGGCCAGACCATCGTCAAAGTCCGCCCGACCACAGAGGTAGAGATGAAGATTGAATGCTTGGCGTGGCGTGATTCATGCCAAGCGTTCCCCTTAAAGAGTGGTGTTGATCCTGATCTGGCCCTGCCATCGGGCTTGGCCGGATCAAGGGGCCGTCGACTTCCGCAGCTTCGTTCCACTTGCCTTGTGCAGCCGATCCCCGTGCATGCACGGCAGCTAATCCCTTGACACGCCCAAATAACCCGCCGGCTCATTGGGCCATGATCAACATCCACGAAAGGAACACACATATGACATACCCATCATTAAATATCCCTATCGAGATACTCAACGAAGATGAACGCGATGGTGCTATCGCTGGATTTCGTACCGACATGCACACAATCCTTGTCCGTGACCGCAAAAACTTCCTAGAATCACAAATCTGCGAACTCTATCATACTGGCTGCGTGCTTGGCTCAACAGTGCCAGAGTGTTCATTGATCGATTGCTTTGATCTTACTGATTTAGAATCCATCATCCCCTTGTTGACCACTGGCCGGGAAGTAATCCTAAACCGACTAGAGAAAAAGAAAGCGCCATGACTCAATCACGCCCCCCTAAACAGGGCGTTGCTCGCACAAACAAGGGGGGCAGGGCAAGTCCAAATAATCACATCTGTTTGAATATGAAACAGATACTCGCCTACAATCGGTTGCAGCAATAACATTACAATAAACGCGGACATCAATCCGCAGCCAGTCCCTCATCTTTAATATGCCAACTATTTCTACTCAGGGCACGCCACGAACACCATGGCGTGCCCCTCTTTGTGTTTACCGAGAAACAAATCTCGCCACCAAAACCGCCCCCCTAATTAGGGTCTTCGATAATGATTGATTGCACAAATGGCACATCGTCACCTTCATCAAATCCGCTCGCAGACTCCACCACCGCTAACGCAGTGTGGTTGGCAATAGCCGTATAAATCGGTCCCAATAACCGCCCCTTGATCTTGACCACCCGATCGGCCATACGGATCTCTATGCCCACGCTCGGATTCATTGCCAGACTGGTGATATACCCATAGGGCAACGCCAACCTGTTGCCTGTTTTAAACCGAAGATCAAGCATGGCAACAACTGAGGCTTGCAACGACACCAATGCCCCCACAACAAGCTCTTCGTCGCTATCCCTTGGCAACACACCTTGCTGTTGCCCTTGTTGCCTAACCGATTCGTTGGCAGGAGCTTGTTGCCGTTCATCTGGCAACTGATCTTGCTTTGTATACTTATTCAATAAGCTGCCGTGTTCTGATWCGTTTGACATCTACCGCTCCTTATCTGTTCCAGGGCCTGGTCGACCGAGATGATCCGGCCCAGGCCTCCGC
Source organism: bacterium (assembly GCA_002401225.1). Lineage (GTDB taxonomy): Bacteria > Planctomycetota > Phycisphaerae > Phycisphaerales > UBA1924 > UBA1924. The sequence continues at coordinate 29,758 of NVSM01000018.1, read as the reverse complement.
TTTGGGGGTTCTTGTTGATGTTGCCACCCATGTTGCCGTTCGCCAATGGGTTGTTGCCGACCACTCATCATTCGCTTGCGAGTTTCCTCAACACTTCGTAATCGCTGCACTTCATGAGCATGTGCCATCAACCGCAGCTTCTCGGTATTCCCCTCGGTGTCACTCATCAACTCTGTTGCCGAGCGCTCGCGATCTATCCGAGACATGGCATCCATGAATGCAGGCCTGTTGTCAGTCAACAACTCCACGGACTTCTTGCCCCTTGATGCAATCACATAGATTTGCTCTAAAGAAGATGCYGACAAAGACATCGCCGACATTGCCGCAAAGCACCGATCGACCGACTTTCCTTGGGCTGCTTGGGGTGTCGCACAATAGCCGTGGGTCACATGCCCAGCATTCTTGTGTATCTCCCATTTACCCTTGTTGTCCAAAACGATGTTGCCATCCTCTTTGAACCCCGCCACCTTATACATTGACCCATTGGTCAAACGATGCTTCTGGTCAACCGTATTGAACCCCTTGGTGATCCGAATCTGATCCCCCACCGCCAGTTTAAGTTCTTCTTCACGATAAACCTGAAACCTCTCCGGCAGATTCATAGGCAATGGACGCAGGTTGCCCACGATATCCTTGGTAGTCACGAGCCCGCGTTCAGCATCCACACCCACCACCTTGGCCTTGATGCCGCSMKSMRSWRRMSMWWKCCCRKGCCTYRRCRMMYMYSGRMRWTGMWSRWYKYATTGMASMSTYWWYYSYMRCTCATACTGATTGGCATCTGCTTTCTGGGCATCCGTCCACTGCAAATCTTGTAAACGCTTGATATCTCTCTCATCGCCATCCAGTTTGCCTGATTCCTTCAACTGCTCTCGAATCAAGGCAGTCACTTCCTTGCCCTCGGCATGAGTTGGGGAAACCACCAATGCCGATTCCCTCTTGCTCACCGTTTCCACATAGCGTTCAGCCAGTTGTCGGTGGCGTTCCTCGGGCAACTCATGATTGCGAATCTCTTTGATTGCCCCCATTTGATCCAGCAGGTCTACGGACTTGGCAAGTTCGCCTTCTTCCAATGCCTTAACAGCATCTTTATAGATACCCCGCTGGCGAATAATCTCTGTCACTTCTGCTGGACGAATACCTGCCTGCCTTTCCAGAAGCTTCATACCATCGCCGCGTTYGACTGGGGCATGCTGCTTGGTATCGCCAGCCAACACAATCCTGGCATCCTGCTTCTCAGCCAGATCACACAGGCGTTTCATAGTGGGCGTGCCAACCATGCCTGCCTCATCCACCCAAATCACAGCCCCACGAATACGCTCTTGCAGTCGTTTATCGGTAAGCAGCTTCTCCAACGGCTCCGCACCTTTGAAGCCCGCTTCACGCAACACCCCACGCGATGCATCAGTAGTCACCGCACAAGCAAAGACATTGCCGCCCCCATGCTTGATCGCCATCGCCGCCTCTCGCAGCAAAGTGGTCTTGCCAGTCCCAGCACCACCCCTGAGCAACATCACGCGATCCCTTGATTCCATCAAGTGCTCCACCGCCGCGATTTGCGATGGATTCAGTGCGATGCCATCACGCTCGGCCATCGATCCAATCTTGTATTGCTCGCCCTCACGCCCGCCACACCCAGCTCCCAAGGGCAGGGAAGTGCCTTTACCTGCCACTGCAAACTGCAACACCGCTTTTTCTTCCTCCAATACCGCCCGCGTGGTCATCCATCGCTCGCCCCCCTCGTTTCGGGAAAGCAACTCAGGATGGGCCTCAATGGCCTTCCATAGCTCATCGGGCTGCACATGCCCCACTGCCATCTTCAACGCCTCGGCTACAAGTCTCCGATCAGATTCCACCGCTTTTCTGGCAAAGACATGCTCGATGGCGTGACTCAAGGCCTCATCAGGGGTAATCCGCTGTTGCCGGTCATATGTCTGTTGCCACAAGCTGTTGCCAGTATCCAAATCTTGTTGCCGCAGGCCTGGCCCTTGGGTTATGCCATGCAACCATTCCGCCTCATCCGGCGATAATCGCTGTTGCCAGATTGTTGCCAGCTCTGTCCTGCCAAGATTTTTATCCTTCTTCGACCTCGTCCTTGCCCCCACTCGCCCCTTGGCAGAGGGATCAGTGATACCCAACCTCTTCGCAGCAGCTTCGATTTCTTGCGTCCGCCGAGAGAACTTATCCACAATTTCTGGGGTGATCCCCTTTAAATCCCAAGTATTTCTCCCCCTTGATATGGGGTATCCAATGGCCTCCATCTTGGCTGCAAGGCGCGTGTGGTATGACGCTTGGAAGTAGGGCTGATCTCGCACAACTTGGCGGAACTGTCCGGCTTTCCACCTCATTTCTGTGGAATCCCATGTCGCGTTGAACACAAAGCAGTGGATATGGGTTTGCGGGTCTGGAACGCCATCTACAGGCCTGCCCGTGAAATGGACGAACTCCCCCCACACCAGATTACCCGTATGCCGATCCTCGGACTTACCATCCAACCGCACCCTCGTATGGGTGTTTTTCTCTATCTCCAGCATGGTTTCACTGACAGCCTCACGCATAGCCATCGTTATTCGTTCGTCACCCGTGAGGGCGTGGAGTAGGGAGATGCCTTTGGGTGCATGGAAATTAATGTCATACCCAACCGTACGATCATCCCTAGTTCTGGGGGTCAGTCGTTCCCCAGAAATGGGGTGTTTGTTCTCACACAGGTTGGCAAAGGATTTCTGGCCGACCTGCCCAACAATGCCCAAACGCTGGGCAGCCTTACCGTGCCATAGACCAACGATTTCATGGCCATCGACATAGTAATCCTGCTTTGCTAAAGCATCGGTATAGTACTTCTTGGCTTCACTGGATGTTCTTGACTGGTATACTCTGAGCATAGAGGAAATGTATCCCCTGAATCACCCAATACCAACAGGATGTTGCCAGAATAACACAAGAATAAAACACCACAGACTTTTTCCCGAACCAGGGGTTCGATAGTTAAGCTATTGATTTGGAAACGAATCGTTTTGTGGCAAGTATGCGAGGAAGACACATTTTTGAAAACCAACGCGCAGCATGATGCTCATCCTCGAATCGTTCTTGATCAGGCTGTCCAATGTCAAATGCTGAAGCACCTGTTTGCGAAAGCAGTTCATCTAAATTTGCATTTTGAATTTTGACTGGCTGAAAACCCGTCCCKGWKWCKRWYRWRKAMMRARYRYYKWYMYSYCWKMYKRYKAMWSRYRYSSSMGMKACRKWKMYRRYTMYRATCTCAGCATCCATGCTGCACCCCCAGTTGGTATGGTTTAAGTCCAATAACACCATAGCATATCCATTTCACATCTGCAAACCCATCATGGACATAGACTAATGACCCCAGTATCCCCTGCCTTAGTTGAACACCCCCAAGAAGCCATACAGACACCCTGGAAAGGAAGGCAGTGTGGCCGAGATGCGTATTTTCTAGCTAGAAGCCATCGCCATAGAACTGCTACTAAAGCATGCGATGCCCGCAAAATCGCTTCAAAGAAAAACGAGTGTGTTCACCTTGCATCGTGGAGACGCGCAATTAAGCTTCTAGGTGAAATCACTATAAATATTGGCAATATTTCTTCTGCAGAAAGCATACTTGCAAGCAACGAGAACCTCTATCTCAATAGATATGAAGTTATGCTTCGTGACAGAAATATTCTCAAAGATTGCACCTCAATGCAAATTTCTGCAATCAGAAAGCGATTAGGATATAGAGCCCTAGAAACAGTGTCTCCAAGATTTAATCGTATGCAAGCCGAGCAAGTGCTAAAATTTGGGTGCGACACAAAGTACGCAGCATGGACCTTTGGCGGCATAGGCGTACGTACATACGGCCCCGTCTGCTTTGTTTTTGACATTAATAAACTGCCCCCAGAACTGCTTGAGACAGCAACTGCATTTATTGGCGATAGCGGCAGAAAGTCTGTCGTCAACGGTGTTGCCTGCCTGCCCTCTGACATACTTAGCGATTTCATTGATTTTCAATCTCTCGCTACAGAAGCTTCATGCCGATTCTACCTCGATTATCAAACTGCGGGCTCTCAACTGAGCACTGTCCACATACAATCACTCAGGGATCGCTATTCAAATACAGACGCCATGCTCGAAGTCCACTTACACGGAAAACTCCCCCTATCCGCTYTATGCAGCATCAGGGTATGTAAGACTGAATATGATAAAGCAAAGAGAATGGAAGAGACAGCCGAAGAACTGTACTCAAGCCCTGACCAAGAATTAAATCGAGTACTCTATAAATCATACATGAACTCATACAAATCGATCCGCAAGATTATCGACAGAAAATACACTGGAAACATCAAGCTAGTGCTCGCATAGCGGAGGTTATCATGAAAAATAGTCTTTGGATTCTTGCGACTGACCATTTCGCCAAATCAGCCTTTTGTATTAGAAAAAATGCGAAGGCTAACCCTACTAGCGAGTACGGAATCGTAGGCCCCCATACCCAATGGCAATTCATTCCCGTCAATGACGACCACATACCAGACCAGTGGAACTACACATACTACATTAAATCTTATCTATCTTGCCAGCTTGAGGATATATTTCTAAAATACGAAGCCGAGCTAGACCTGACAGCTTCACCTTCAAAAATAAGTTCACTTGAAGGACCAGATTGCCAACTTCTGAGCAGAGTGACGAGTGCAATAGTGACGCACAGCGGACCATCTAGCCTTGAAGATATACGCCATAAATTGGCAAAAATGTTCTTTAGTGATGAGCTATCCAACGACCGCCGCGCTGCCTTGGAAGATCATAGGTTTAGCTTCAACTGCGGAAGGCCTGTGAGGACTACAGGCCATGTAGTTTCCGCTAAAGACAAAACTATTGCAGTTTTAGTCGAGAGAACTATACGCCACAAGAAATATGGAAAAGTAATCAAAAAAAGAAGAAAATACCAAGTCCATGATGAATCCAATATTTCACGCATCGGTGATCTAGTAGATTTTGTAGAATGCCGGCCTATCAGTAAAACTAAATCGCACAAATTATTATACATTATTTCTAGATAATCTGCCAATTCACCATGAATCGCCCACATTCTCACCACTATTATGATTACGACCTCTAGCATCTGAGCTTACGCTAAGAAGTGATCGATATGCTCAAGTCATCGGAGTATGCGGAGATTAAATCGGATTAGAAACAGTAAGCAAGAAGTTCTTTCCAAATCACTACTTTGCTCCTGACGACATGTCATTCGCCAACAACGACGCTATGTTTCCGCCAGACAAAGTTATCTGCAATCATCGCCCCACAGTATGAGCAGCGCATAGCCCTTTGCCACCCCACATGGGAAGAGATTATGGTAATGGTATGCTTTGAGGATATGCATGTGTTGTTGTGAATCTTGTGATCAACAGCGGCCAAGACAACCCATGCTTGAGTCAATCCGCTAATTCTCTACTCATATTTGTGCCAATATAATCCGCCACTGTTTCCCAGCACCAATCAAAGTGATCAACAAAAACACCTAACAGTTGATTTGACCGATTCGTGGCATACAATTCCACAATATTGTGTGGTATCCTACTGGCACAGCACTAGTTGCAGTGCCATTCAGGCAGTCCCGCCTGCCAATTCGACAGGCCTCAATCTTATACATACCCCTTTCGCCTGCCTAACAGTGCGCCTTGCTGCCTAGCAARACTGTTGGCCGCTTTGCATACACATTTGCAGACTGCATGCTTGGCACGCCTGTTGCCGTACATTGTCCTAAGCGGCAATCGTGCCGATAGACAGCCCGAAAGTAGAAATGCACCCCTACGCACAAAACTCTCCACATCAACCCAAACTCATTGCTCTGATTGCAATATTCTCAGTCGCTCTCGCAAGCCTCCTCGGGTTCATTTCGGCTCAGCTTACAGAAACCACTGGGATTACCGTTGGAAGTATCTCAACACTAGCGATATTCAGCATGCTGTGGTGGCTATTCGATAAGAAGCTTTGGAAATGTGAGCTGACAAGAAAACTCTTGCTTGTACCTGATCTCAACGGAACATGGCACTGCGCAGGCAAAACACTTCGCAAGAATGGCGAATCAGTTGAATGGGATTGGAATGCGACAATCCAGATTGTGCAATCCTGGTCGAAGATGCGTGTAGTGTTGAAAGCGTCGCAGTCAGGGTCTACCAGCATCGCCGCATCCCTCTACCACGAGCCTGGCCAAGGTTATCGCCTCATTTATCACTACGACAACGACCCAAACCCCGATGAAGCTGATCTYGCCAGGCACACTGGCTTAGTCAACATACTTTTCAGCGAAGACATCCAATCTGCAGATGGAAAATATTTCACAGACAAAGACCGCATGACCTTCGGGTCAATGAGGCTCACAAGAAATGGGACACCCAATGAACAGACTTAACTTACTGGAAGCTCGCAGAACCGATTCCCAAATATCGATAATCAAGAGCGCTCACGAAACATACTTGCACGGCGATGATGCTGATATAGTAAAATACATCATTGGAACCATGCAACCCATTGACCCAGTCTACACCCAAAACACCTTTGAACAAGGCGAGCGAGTCAGGAATCAACTCGAGAAAAAGGTGGACAGCATCAGCGGGTTCCGATATCAGGGTTCAGTTGTATCTGATACGCACATAAAGACACACAGCGATATTGACCTACTTGTGTTTCGGGAAGGCTGGCATTTTTGCCGCCCACCATTGTCGCCAGTTAACCCGTATAAAGGTGACGAGAAAGATGATATGCGGGTGCTGCGAAAATCCAGTAAAGAGACTTTAGTGCAAGCATTTCCACAAGCCACCGTTGATGACAGTGGTAAAATTGCTATTGCCATTGAAGGCGGTAGTCTGAGCAGGAAAGTGGATGTTGTCATTGCCGTCTGGGAAGAGAGCATGGAGTCGGTGAATTCCAAAAATGATATTGACCGGGGTGTTTGTGTATTCAATCGCGACAAAGGCGTATTTGTCACAAACTATCCATTCAAGAGCAGGTATGAGATACTGAAAAAGGATGACCGCTGTGGTGGTGGCATGTGTAAAGCAGCCCGGCTCATGAAATCAGTGAAGTTCGATTCTGGCACAATAAGCATGACCAGCTATGACATCACTGCTATCGCGTGGAATATGCCCGACGATTACCTGTGCTACCAAGCCCCCTTTGAGATGCGTATATTTGAAGGGTGCCGGCGTTATCTGCGTGAAATCTTAAACGACCAATTCAAAAGAGCACTACTGCTTGTACCTGATGGTTCGAGGGAAGTGTTCTGCTCAGCCGGGGCTTCTGTCCAAGAAGCTAAAAAACTGCTTGGCGAACTCGACAATCTTGCTGCTGAGATTCCATCKAYGASRCAAKWYKKWGCTSMWWKTKMWSYMAKKRWWYYCRARYYKAWGMGAMMYCYTWRYGMRCWMAWASSMGWGRYWWWTKSSTSWYSMMWTGCTATTTTAAATCACAACACCAACTGAAAGGACATACACATGCCACACGGACGCCTAATTAAAACTAACGAAACCAACACAGGACGAAACACCAATTTTTTGGATACGAAAACTGGCGAATCAATGACGAGAGCTGCAACCGTAAAGAAAATTGAGAACGGAGAGTATTCCAACTACCATGTTCGTGATATCAACGGGGTCAAGACACCTGTGTCCAATCCAGACCCGACCAAGGATAACAATCTTGGTTAAACCTATCCGCATTTAACCTCTCTACAGCTTTTGTGTTGATCTCTCGCAGCTTCGCTATAGGTGTAATTTGGTTCTACATGAAATCGATTCACACCAACAGTACTGCATGTATTGAATCTGATTCATGATGCTGTTCCCGCCAATATGAGGCAATCACATACAAGCATGACCGTTTACTCCGCTGAGGTGATCGTGAATTCTAGGGTATCAAATTTGGTGTACAGACCTCGGCCTGCATTCATGCCGGTATTCACTTCGTGAAATACGCCGAATTTTATAATCTGTGTTCCTGGCCCGAATTGAAGCAAGGCGCCTGGATTGTTCAAGCAGGTAAACTCGCTAAACTGAATCTCTCCGGTTGATTTGGTGGTGTAAATCCAAGGTGTTTGTCGGAGATAAATCTCAGGCCCAACACTGGGCTTAGGTATGAAAATATTTTGACCTTGAACTAACCCAATGGTCAGCCATGAATACACAAGATCGCTTCCGCTTACCAAACCAGTCGTAAAATTGATTGTGTCGCCTGCTGCTTGTTCGTCTCCACGGATAGTCCAACCATTCCGTCGGAAAATCACTCGAGCTGTGGTTTGCGTTGGAAGTACTTGTAGGTAAGTCAGCAAAGATCGTCCATTCACGCTCCCGTATTCTGGAATGACAACTCTCTCAGCTGTCCAAGAGGTATCGGTACTGAAAACCGGAGGATTTTGATAAATAATGTGAAATCTGTTCATCACAAAAGTGTCGTCATAGAATACTTCTGGAGTACTATTGGAGTTTGTTGTGCTGATAAAAGCAAGGATGAACGCAACTAAAAGACTCATGAATAACTTCCTTTCTGACACAACCGCCATGCGGTATTCGCACACTGAGACTGAATCAAACTCTTATTCTTGCGCACTCCAGCTTAGCGAGCGGGCTTCATGGGGAATGGCTTAGCCAAAACATTTGATCCCCGAATAATCCTCAATGTGGAGTTGAGTGTGTCGACATCATTATCAAATCCACCGTGAGATGTACTGTTGGAAGCCAGTTGTATCGATGCACCACGCCTTGTGGTGATGGTGGTATTGCGTGTTTCAATGTCTGGCCTACCCATCGCAGATTTAATCTCGCGATCGTCAATCAATTGTTTCTGAATCCCAAGCAACTGCTGCTTGCGTCCTACATCCAATGCTTCTGACACCAAGTACAACAGGCTTTTGTTGTACACCTTGATCACATTGTCATCGAGTTCTGCTTCATCAGACAAATTGAAAATGGTTATGCGATCAACACATTTCCCCGCCCCGAAATACGGCAGGACATTTTCCTTGAACAACTCGGTACTACAAGCTGGGGCATAGAGCGTCAGTGTCTTGACCTTTACTCCCCATTGATCGAGTATCGGAATCAGGTGAGCGAGCAATATTGCACCCGCGCTATGACCAACCAAATGCAGTTCAAGGCTTCCTCCGTTGATCTTGTAGTTTGCGATTTCATTGGAAACCAAATCTGCTCCGTGCCTATCTAGGCTGGCTCGCTCAGCATTCTCTTGCATCTCTCCCCAAACAGGCTTACCGATACCACGAATTGCCAGTTCAATGGCTTCGTCTTTCAGATCTTCCAAACGGCTCTTGACAGAATCCCATATGCCACCAAACCGAGGGCGATTGAATACATCTTGAAGCATGCTGCGCAATGATTCAAAAATCCCAGTCTCCCACATGAAGTGCAATGGGTAGATTTCATTGGCAAGGAAATAGGGACGCATGGAAGCGATTCTGGCCGCTGATTTGTGCTCCTTATTGAGACCTCCATGTGCATACAGCATCAACTTTGGTGTCCCCGACCAGCTTGATGCCTCGTTGGGAAACGATGTTGATAAACCGTTCCCACCTGTCGGTGAGAAGATATCCTGAATATCGCGTCTATCTGTTCGAAACCGTCCAGATTCTGAAAGCCTACCGTCATTCCCAAGATTGACCACATGCGGGCGAATAGTGGCACTAACAACTGCATCATGCGGTAGATAATCAAACCCTTGCGCGCGAGACATTGTTGCCTCGCCAGTTTCACAGATCACACTGTGGGTTGGAACTCCTGTTCTTGCTACCCAACAGTCATAGCTGTTCTCAAACCAATCATCATAAGTGATGTGAGCAAATCCGTTGAGACCCCAATCTCTCCCCCAAGAGTTCTGAATCCATAAACCCTCTCTGTCATAGCCAACGATCGCAAAAGCGTGTCCTCCCCTTGGCTCAGAGCTAAACGCTATTCGGCCTGTGTCATTGTTTGGTTCATCCCAACCTGCATGAATGTTTGCGCTAGCGCACAGAATGCCTGCTTCAACAATGGCACTGTGAATCTGATTCAAATGATTGTGCCTGACTCGAAAATAATTGCCCAGTGGCATTTCCAAAGCATCAATTTGGCGTTTGGTCGTAAATCGCGGGTTCGTCTCATTCCGATATGGCCAAACGGAATGGCGACATACTCCATGCTTGTTCCACCCCTTCATAGCTGCGCGAATACTTGACCCTTCGTAATCTTCCCCCTCCCACTCATCATACCGCTTGGCCATTTCATAGAGCATCCTTGGGCTTGCAGACTCCTTTTCGATCAGCTGCAATGCTCCAGCCCTATTGTGCTTTAAATAATTAACCACCGCAGCAAGACTAAATCCTGTGCATGCGCCTTCACGACCCTGGTTAAGAATTAGAGGTACTTTCCCTCGGTTATCTACCCAGTACGGGAGTTCGACCAAGCTGCCTTCATACCGCAAATCCCTTAAATCCAATGAATCCTTGGTGGTATCGTATACACGCTCTATGTTTGTCATGATTACCCCTCGCTGTGATTGTTGTGACGCTGCTTTGTAAAACTATTCACTCAACTAATCCGTCTTATAGAGATCAATCTTCTGTGTTGCTCCCATGATTTCGAATTGGCGATACCTCACATCCTCACCTGGCTCAACACACGGAGCTGCACGGAATAAAGGCTTAAGCAACTTATAGCTCGTCCAACTACCCTCGATTGGCTTGTTCTTTCGCCACTTCCTTGGGTCTTCTTCTACTTTTTCATATGCCCAACTACCCGCTGTGAACTTCTCAATCTCACGGTCAATCTTGAACTCAAACATAAAAACATGCCTAGCCCGATACTGATAGATTTTCTTTGCCCACGGTCTCGCCGAGCCAGCCGGCGTCTCCTTAGAGCATCCTTTTTTTGTCCAGCGGTGCCTCAATTGGATTTCCGTAAACACCTTATACTTGCGTGTAGAAAGCAGGTATGCAGACACTCGCTTCTGCCCGGGTCTTGAAATCACCGAGATCGTGTTGCGTACAAACCGCTCCTGTGCCAAAGGTTGAATGTTGTCGAGTACATCCGAATTGTACGACAAATCATCAGCAATTTTCAGGCCTTTGATACTACCTTTGGCAGTTTGATCATACTCAAGAGTCAACTTCACTGAAGGCACTTTTCCCATCCGAAAAACAATGCCCTGGTATCGTTTCAGAAAGATTTTGCCCGGTACAGTTATCTTCGATTCAAACGCCATGTAAAAACCTCCATAGTTCAGTGTACAAGGTGTCTCTTCTTTAGTGGCGATCAAAGCCGTCTGGTATGCATAGAAAACAAAANCACTCATTTTTGAGTGATTTCACCTCAACTCTGTGAGCTTTCATCAAATCGTGAATCACTACTTGCAGCGATCCCTAAAACACGCTATTGTGGTTCATAGGTGAAGACAATGATCAATAATCTTCGAAACAAATTGTTCAATGACGAAACAATTATGAGGCGAGCATGGATAGCGATAAAATTGGTGAAAGCAACAGAATCTCACCCACTGAAAATATATACAAACCTCAACCTCGGCGACCAGACGCGACTGTTGACAAAGAGAGTCTCATCTTTAGGCTTCCGGACTCTGTATCCCTTAAGTCCGGAGATTTCTTTACACAATTCCAAGTGTTTATGGACACTCCCACACCATCACTCTCTAATCCTGAACAAAGTTATACATTGAAGGAGGTGTTTTGATGCCATTCTCAGCTACAACAGATTACCTTGCCGATCCAGTGCAATCTACCTCGACCTCATCATCTCTTCTTAAAGATGCAAATGAACTATTACGGTGTGCCGAAAAATACAGACTACCAATACGAATTTTGTCGACCGAAGGATTTGGCAACTTCAATGCACAAGGAGCAGTCCCCTCTAGCGGTGATGCCTCTGAATTTTTAGGTCGTTGCATCTCCGCCGTTACAAGAGGTTCACGGCTTCAACTACTACTCTGGGGAGAATCTGATTTAGTAGTAACACCTTCAGTAAAAACCGTGGTTTCATCACTTTCTCAGTTTAACACGAAACGCCGTGGGGTTTCACCTCTATTTGAATGTCGTGTTACCAACTCCAATACTGACAGGGAGCGTGTTCCTTCATTTATCTTGGTGGGAAACCCCAAAGCGAAGCATCATGGCCTTTATGGACTGCTAATAGAGGAATCAATTTCGATGAATCCAAATTGTTCCTCACGAAATACACTCAAAGAAATAACCACAACCCCCAGTCGTCTTCAAAGTAAACAGAGTGAATATTTTGATTCCGTGTGGTCTTGCATGAACACAAATCGAAAAATAAGGCAGAACACCTTCAATCATTCAGATCGGGAATACGCACGGTAGATTCATTTGTTCTAGTTTAAGCATGCCCGATACTCCCGACACCATATTGCCTACCCAAACTGAGTACTCCAACTTGGAGGATTCTTTTTCCAAATCAAACTTGCCAGGCCCTGCCAAAAATGATTGCTTTCGACTAATTTATGACTCCACCAAAAATGGAAAAATTCACCCTACCGTAGCAGCGATACTCCTTATTTGTATGAATACAGGGCAAGTTGCAGTTCTTCTTGGACTTGCTTTTTCTGGAGTTGCAATCTGTTTGATTTCCACGATGCCTCAAAATTCATCCTGCCCAATTGCTCCCACTGATACTTACGGCCCCCTTGTTTGGAAACTCGGCTCACTGTTTGTCAGTATGGGAGTTGCTTGCTTTTTTTGGGTAATGATGAACCGATTCATCCATCCAAAATCTGTGTTGCTTGGTAAGGAAAACCCACTCTCAAATAACACCAACAATACTGCACCAAACAATCCATCGCCTCAGATTCCAGCTATCCCATTTACAGCAACTGGTGTCATTGCTTTATTTCTGCTTATTTTCTTTCTGATTGGGTTTAATGTAAAAATCGGATAGAGTTCCTTTTTGACCTAAACTGGCTACTCGGCCTCCGTTACTTAGCATGACAACTCATGGAATTGACTACCGTTGCGACAAAGGCTCCAGCAATATTTCACGGCTGCCGTATAAAGCCTTTATGTAAACTCAACGGGTGACATCCATAAGCACCCTACCACTCTTAAGCAGGGATATATCGAGACCCACGGCCTTTCCCAACAAGTTGTAGGTGGCCGTGATCAACGAGTGTGACGAGGTGATTCTTGATAGTACTTCGAGGGGCATCTGTAAGGCGAACAGCCTCCCCGACAGATATACTGCCATGTTCGGTGACCAACCCAAGGAGTACCACTGCCAGTTCGGGCAGGGTTGCTTGCATCACTTTCTCTCTTTCCACCTTGGTTTCAAGGCGACATTTCTGCTTATGCATTGCATTTAGAAAAAACATCAGCCATGCCGACCAATCCGGCGATTCATCTTTCAGCGTGCCCTGTGTGCGACGCAAGCCAAGGTAATAGCTTTCCTTGTTCTGTTCGATCACGCTTTCCAGCGAACTATATGGCACATACGCATAGCCGGACTGAAGCAGAAGCAGGGTGGTCAGTGCGCGGGAAAGCCTCCCGTTGCCATCTTGAAATGGGTGAATAGCCAGAAACACTACGGTAAAAATACCGACCATGATCAATGGGTGCAGAGCATTTTGGGTATGACATTGGCGATACCATGCCAGCAACTCTTCCATCTCTCGGGGAGTATCAAAGGGCGAAGTTGTCTCAAAAATAACGCCAATAGACTGACCATCTTGATCGAAAGCTTCCACGCGGTTCGAATGCTTTTTGTAGTTGCCTCGATGCCATTCATCTTTGTCCGAATGCCGCAGCAGCATGATGTGCAATTGCTTCAAATGGTTTTCTGTCAATGGAATGTCTGTATAATTTTCGAAGATCATTTCCATGACATCGGCATAGCCCACCACTTCCTGCTCATCGCGGGTAGTAAATGGTTCGCTCTGAAGTCGGCCTAAAAGCGCTTCGATCTCTCGATCAGAAAGCTTCACCCCCTCAATGCGGGTTGATGAGCCAACACTCTCAATGGTGGCTACTCTGCGAAGTTGATTCAATCGCTCTGGTGCAATCTTTCCTAAAGCCCGCCATGCCCCCTTAAACTCGTCGATCTCGGCGATGAGGGAAAGCATTTCTGGAGAAATGGATATCGAGTGTATCTTGACCATACCCATATATTGGTCCAATTTGATCCGTTTGTCAATTTATTAGTCCTAATCGGCCCATTTATTGGCTCTCATTGGCAACTACGCCCCTTACCCATCTGCTGAAACTGGCGCACTTTGGCGCAAACAACATGTGAAACAGTGTGATTTCAAGTGATTTGGTGTGGCTTAAACCCGCAGAAACCCTCGCATTCAAGGTTCAAGAGCACCTTACCAATGACGCGCTCTACCACTGAGCTACCGCGGCACTTGAACGTGCAGTAATACCCCGCAAAGCCAACACACGCAAGTAAAATTTGTGCTTGCCCCCAAAGCCAACGAGTACCTTAAAAACGGCACTTTGGCGCATGCTTGGCGCATACTCAGTGTGAAGCCATGTAAAACGCCACACAGTTGCATTCGCAATGAACCGAATCGATTCTCCTGAACGAAACACAAACGAGATTCATTTAGATCATTTGATCTGCAAAATGGCCTCGCCAGGGTCAACCCCACACGCCCGACACCATCGAACAAATTCAACGGGGTCGATCCTGCGATCCCCAGATTCAATCTTGTGAACAAAAGTGTGATGTTTCTTCTTAAATGCCTTTACCAGCTGCACTTGAGTCAAATCAGCATCAAGCCGGTATCCCTTCAACCTTTCTCTGAGTCTGATATATTCGGGGTCATGTTGAGAACTCGGTCCTTTTTGTGTTTTTCCCATCATGGGAAGGTAGACGGAGATGGATAATTTCCTATAATGGGACATTGCCCACTGTGGACAACTGTCTAACCCAAAGGAGATCAATCATGACAAACGGAAGCCACCCAAAGCCATCAGCCAAAGAGTCCAAATCACCAATCAAGTCTGAAAAGCCTGCCGTAACACCTAAATCGAAGGAAACCGCCAAATAAACAGCAGCTTTGCCCCCCAGAAATGCGGGGCTAAGCATTTACCCCAGCAACTGCTCAGACCGCGAGTAATAACGAGACAGTGCATCCCTTGAACTCAGCACCAGAATAAATACTAAGATCACAATACCCACATCAAAGAAAATGGGCTGTTCAAACCACGACTCGCTACTTCGCCAAATTGGGTAGCCGAATACAACGGCTAACGCCGTATTGGCATAAAACTGATGGTATCGAAAATGATCTTCGACGAGACGAGTAAACGCTTCAAGATTGGTCTGCAATTTGGCATCATCCAGTACGGGTTTGCGAAGTCCGCTCATATGATGAAGAGAATCAATAAGCAACCACCGAATCGAATTGAGTGTCATTCCGACAATAATTGATGCCGCAGTAACATAAACCACCCCGCCAAGAACAGGTGTTGCGACCTCAGTACCAGTAAGCCAAACTTCCAAAACAGGTGATACCTGAGCAATCGCCCAGAGCATTACAAATCCGGGAAGGATATAGGCAATCAGAATACCAAAGGTACGAGCAGGATCATTCATCGATTCAACATTAATTGGTCTATGGATTCATCAGAATGCCGTCGTTGAAATCCCCTGTCAACCCCTTTGCCTTCTCGTTCTTGCTTCCATCCAAACAACTGATCTACGCCAGCCCTCGCCTGACTCAGAAACTCAGGATGGTGCTTACCATATCGCTCTGTTGTTTGCTGTTCCGTGTGCCCCAACATTCCTGACACTTCGCGAATGGGGACTCCGATAGATAACAACAGCGTCGCGCCCGTATGGCGAAGAGTATATGGAGTGACCTTTTCAAGCTTGGCTCGCTTGCATGCCTTTGTGAATGCGTTTCGGATCGAGTTCACCGGAAGACTGTTGAATTCAATGATGAATCCTGAATGAGATTCTTCAACGGATTGTTCGAGCAGAGGCCAAAGCGTTTCGCTGATGGGCACGACTGGTTTTCGTTTTCTTGATTGTGTATGGCCCGTTGGTAGAAAATCAATCAAGCCCTCTCCAAATCTCACTTGTTCCACACGCAATCCAAAGATCGCCCCAGGCCTTTGCAAAGTGTGCAACGACATCATGACAAATAACCATAAATGATGTGTTTGCTCGCAAGCCTTCAACAATCTCTTTGTCTCCTCAGGAAACATGAAACGAGATCGTGGCGGGGCTTCTGGCAATGATTGGATGTACTTGGGTGATTCAAGAATACCGCGTTTCCATGCACTGTTAATYGCAGCACGCATAACACGCATTTCCCGGCCAACCGTTGATGTTGACCCCTTGAACCCTGCTGCATGCAATCTCTCAAACCGCCACTGAATATACTCACCTTGCATTCCGTAAGTGAGATCAGCCAATGAACGCACACCATACTCATCCATAAACCCCATCCAGTGTTTGAGCGTGCCAACCTCTGTACATCGACCTTGCTTTGCCCGCTGGATGATGGGTTCCACATGATGAACAAGCAACTCTAAGAGATCAATTTCATCCTCTGGCTTGACCGTCAGCCGCATCCTTGGTTTGGCGAACTCAATCAGTTTTCGTTTCGCCTGGTCAAGATCGCTTGTGCCCGTGCTTTTGCGTTGAGCTCTCGATCGCTTTGGTTTCCAGTAGATATGGTAGTTGGTTGTATCCGGTCGTTTGACGAGACGAACCCCCTCATATTCCCAGACTGTTTCGTAGAACATATGCACCCTCCATGTTGTTGATTATTGATGTAGTCCGCAAGTTGCTTCCAAGTAAAAAACACTCTCTTGCCGATCCGAACACAGGCAATCCTTCTAGCCTTGCGTTCGTTATCAATCGTGTTTCTATGCACCCGTAGTATCTTTGCAGCCTCATAAGTAGTCAGGAGATAGGGAACATCAACCGCATCATGAGGGTCACTACATCGGTATCGAGAGCGGATGCGATCGCCCGCATCCTGCCCAAGCCAATCGGAATCTGGCCCTCTTCGTAGTCGATCAGCTCGTCTATCGGGATTCCAGACATTGTTGCCAAGTCCTCTCTGGTCAATGCTGCTTGTTCTCGACATTGCATCAGCCTTCGTCCCAAGATCACATCGGTTAGATGCTCTCGGTCGAACTGCTCCAACAACTCCCTGTGGTTTATGGTCATGAACTACTCCTTCTTTCAGCCCATGACGCGCCAGATTGCCATTCACTGTCAACGCGAATTCACCTTGTTCTGAATCCAAATCTGTATCCTGCGGCGCAGAATCCTCGCGCCCCCACTGCCGCCGGTTCATTTCATGCCCTTCGGCGTACTTGGGTATTCAAGTTCAGACTTGCCATCACTGGCCAACTGTCGGTTAGCTGCTAACACCACTCGACGAGCATCAGTAGGGCGACCATCGAGCATGAACCTCCCACGCGGTGTAATCCTGGCTCTGCCCGCAAGGATCTCAATGGCATCAATGATTGTGTTGGAAGGCGTATCTGGCCCAGGCTCCGTGTAGCGGGTTTTCTCGAATGCTGCTTCCTGATATCGATATCCCCGCGACCATGGGAAATACAGACGAGGTTCCCCGTTTGAGCCATCGATCACCACCGCACACTTAGGTGGAGAAGTATCCTCAAAGTCTACCTGTAGGACTTCGCCATCAGTGATCTTCTCAATCAGTTCCACAACTTTGGGTGATGGCTTTCGATCGCCAGTGATGTATCTGTGAATAGTGCTTCGGTCTTTCACACCCAGCATCCGTCGGAGCTGCTCAGGTGTAATGCTGCGTAGGTGCAGCCAATCTGCTAATTTCATGGTTGAAGATGTACTGCAACCGGAAGTTGTAGAGAACCACATGTTGCCAGCACGAGATCAAAAGATGCACAAATATGAGTTTGAGTCAGGAATGTTCGCCCAATATGATTTGCAGGGCGGTGTACTCGTCCTAACTCATCACCATTTGATCGCAAGGCCTGACCATAATGATACAGAATACTGGCCCAACCAAACTCCCCGTAATCGTCGTGCCCATTCTTGTGGCATCGATCATCGCCATCACTGGGTATGTGTTATTTGGAATTCGCTACGGTGCACCGATTCGAGAAGCGAACTCAGCAACAAAGCGTGTGCTTGCCTTAGAAGAAGAACTCCCTGGAATGATACAGGCTGCCCTACAGACCAGTCCTACAGATCAAACTGTTTCCCAAGAAAGCACTTGGAAAACGGCTTTTACAAACAGGGACACTCGGGCGAATCCATTTGATCCTGATCCCATAGTGCAACGACAGGATCAACTCGGCACTACGATCAATCAAGTTGAATCTAGGATCAGTCAACTTGAGAATACCGTAAAGGCATTGCAGCTTGAGCTAAGCTATTACCGCCAATCTTCTCCAGAAATTCAGCACCAGCCAATCATTCTCGATCAGGAGAATCCTTCAGTCCCACCCCCACAAATATCATCACCACCTGAAACGATTATCTTGGCATCAGACACAAAGAACGATGTCCAAGTTGCTCTCCACAGAGCATGGACAACTGATAGCCGAATTATCCTCGAAGCAACCATCACGAAGCTATCCTCAGAGGATGGGTACTTTGCGATAGAAAACTACAGCAAGGATTCAGTTAAAAAACGCGTGATAACCGCAGATGGCATAAATATCTCAGGCTTGAGAATACAACAGCAAGGCAAATCTGAACAGAATAGTGCTTCCTGTGATTTGATTCCAGGCATCTCCATGAAGTTCACTTTCTACTTTTCCAAGGGCGATATCCCCGCCGCTCCATTCATGGCCCGCCGCATCGAGTTTGTCGCATACACAGATAGTGCTCGCAAAATACCGTTGTTGTTTCAGTTTGATAATGTGGTAATATCTGAATAACGGCCAGCTACTTAACCCGAACACGCCCAAAAGTTTTGTGATCCCTTAGACCTCCATCACCCTGTGCGGAAACTCGTGCCGTGTATGCTTTATCAGCATCACGAATAGAGTGATCTACGCCCAGCAAACTAGCTATCGCGTATACGATTATCATAAAGAATGCTCCATAGATTATGATCCCACCGATTGCCCAACCAGTTGGCAAAGTCATCAATACGAATCCGAGAATTGCAACGAATAAAAAAGCAACATACAGATTCGTGATACCTATCACCGATGTCAGCAACACGCCCGGATGCATACTGTGTTCTCCACTGACCACACTGCGGCGTGCGATAGCCCATATCCACTCTACCATCCATTTGATTCCAAACACTGCCCACAGCAGGAATACCCAATCACCATCAACCGACTGGAGTCTATTGGCCAACCATAACAGCCCAATGTTTATGGGAATGAAAACTCGCAGTTTGTACAGCCCTACACCCCTACCTGTGTGAATGAGACTGTCGATGATAAATCCAGGAAGTTGTATGATCACTATGAATACACGAATGCATATCACTATGCCAATGCCGATCGCTGACCCCAGAATCCACCGACCAACCGTCAACAGGAAGTTATCGATCTCTGCATGTATATCGTCTCCGGCCACTACCGCCTCCTGCTCTTTGGTTGTTCTCGCTGATCAAATGACACATAGGTAAAGTTTGTGCCCGTTGATTTAAACCTTCGTCCAGACTGATAGAAAATCGCTTCCACCAAGTAGTTGTTGGCCGGCCCACCCGATGCCAACTCCCCGAACTCATTTGCAAACACTTTCTGTTGCCGCTGCATGCTTGTACTCGTTGAATGAGACGGATCAGGATTTTTGATCTTTTTATCCTTCTGCCCTTCACCCACACTGTGTTGTGTTTGCACAGTCCATTCATCGCTCAATACATCACATGCCCAACTGTTCGTTTCAGGATCGCCATTACAGTGGAATATCTTGGTCTTTGGAATCCCAAGAAATCCATCCGCAGCGGCTTGATTTCCAGCCCCAAATGCCTGCAAATAATTTGATTTAGCCTGAGTGAGATATACACAACATGCCTTCTGTTCTCTTGCCGTCATAATGAAATCAGCATCGGATTGACTAACAAAATGCTGTGCCTCATCAACCCAAAGAAAAACGGGACGGCTTTCAGCTCCGCGAACAGCTTCTTCAACGGCCCGCTGCCAACAGAGCTTCCATATAATCTGTGCAGTACTTCCGAGTTTGTGAAACTGCTTCTGGGGGAGGTCGAGTACAATCACCTTTCCATCAAAGGTGGCCTCGGGAGTAATCGTCGTCTCCATAGAAAACAAACGAAACAGATCACCCCGTAAAAACCCAYCGGCTGTGGTTGTAAATGTTGAGACGAYGTTTCCACGCGTCTGGTAGTCCATGACTTCGGCATACTCTTCAAACCAGTACCGGAAGGTCGTATCAAGGCTTTGTTTCGCAACTGGATCATCCGAAAGTTTGGTCTCTGCTTCTTTCAGCACTTGAAAAGCGTAAGACTGCTTCTGCCAGTCTAAGTTCTGAATATCCTCTTTGCTCATAGGCGCTGATAGGATGAATGCTTGAACAGTCTTGATTGAAACAATCTCTCCTGCAAAGTTAAGAGCATCAATCGTGTTCCGTAGAATCTGTCTGAGCGCTCGGTCCCAAAATGGATCTCTGGATGTAGCCGCCCCCAACCCAGTCCCTGCGTTCATTGATTCGACAAACAACTCAACAATATTCTCAGTAGCTCCACCACCGCGTGTAGAGCGTGATTGCTCATGCTCTAAGAAATTAAATCCATGGCCTGAGTCTGGTGAAAAAATCACCAAATCATCTTCACGGCCACATGATGCTAAGTATTCACGCCACCGATCAGTCTCACCTGATTTTACCGTCATCACCAAGCCACCAAACCMWRYASGMANACRTSRATAWTSYTNNATKKWTNCWAMNAKAMMCWRWTGTTTTACCTGATCCAGTATCGCCAAAAATGAGAGTCCCTGCACATGCATCCCTCACTGACCAGATATCACTCCCAAAGTCCAAAAGTGAATGTTCAAGCTCCCAACCTGAACATTCACCCGCATTTGATCTCTTTTTCAACCATGAAAATGGGAGCATCTGAACTGAACCTCAAAAATGACCAAACAACAAAATGAAAGGGCCAAATCGCTGATATCCGATTTGCCAAGTAATCATTCATGCCGCTCTACTAACATTTTTCTCAAAAACCAGAATACCCTTGCAGACATTTTCAAAACACCACATCTTTGTGGAAATATGGTTTTGTACTTTGCTTCTTCTTGTGCATAAGCATGCGATGGTTTGGTATTCATAAAATACATTATCAATACTCAAATCAACCAGAAACTGCCGATAGAGATCAGTATGAGCGAAAACACACGGAAGGACATTGTTCGGGTAGGCCCGAACCAGGCACGGGCGTTGACCGCCTCGGAGTTTCATCAGCTCGCCGATGTCCCCGCCGCCGCGATCTGGCTCGCCAACATCGACAACGCCAACACACGAAGAGCGTATGAGTCGGATGTTGGGGAGTTTGTTTCCTTTGTGGGGATCGAGCACCCGGATGAGTTTCGGGATGTGGCTCGGGCACACATTATCGCCTGGCGAGGAACACTCGAAGCCAGGGAACTCGCACCGGCGACGATCCGCAGAAAACTCGCCGCGATCTCGTCATTATTTGACCATCTCTGCAATGAGAACGCCGTGCCCCACAACCCGGTCGGTGGTGTAAAGCGTCCAGCAGCCGACAACAACGAGGGGAAGACACCAGCCCTCTCAGACGACCAGGCCCGCAAGCTGCTCAAAGCCCCCGAAGGGGACTCAATCAAAGCAACGCGGGATCGAGCGATCCTGTCGGTGTACTTGTTTCATGCACTGCGAAGAACGGAACTCGCGGATATGCGGGTTGGGGATCTCACCGAACGCCGAGGCGTGATGCACTTCCGGGTGTTTGGGAAAGGATCAAAAACTCGCTATGTGCCGGTGCATCCGGCGGCGCTCTCAGCACTGCAAGAATACCTCACCGTCGCCGGGCACTTCGAGGATCGTTGGGGGGCGATGTTTCGGCCAATCATCAACAATCGAACAGGGAAGCTGCATGAATCCATCACCGGCGACGGGGTGTACAAGATGCTTAAGAAGTACGCTGCGAATGCAGGAATACAGGTCGATGGACTGTGCCTGCATGCACTGAGGGCGACAGCGGCGACCAACGCCCTGGAGAACAAATCGGATATTGCGTTTGTGCAAAAATGGCTAGGACACGCGAATATCAGCACCACAAAGCTCTACGACCGAAGGAGCTCACGGCCAGAGGACTCGCCGACATTTAAGGTAAACTACTAAAAACACATGACTTGCCCACCAAACAAACCGTCAAACAAACCGCCAAACAGCACCTAAATCGAAAATTTGGGCCGCTTGGCAGAAAGTACCTGAGGAACAAAATTAAATTCTACCTCGCCAACATGGTCTGAATCGACTTCAATTTTGATGATTATTTTTACATGATCATCGTCAATCGGAGCTGCTGAAATGAAATAGTCTGTTTTTATAGTCTTTGATCCGTAATGGCCACAATCCCCGCAATTGGCACGAGAYAAACTGACATCMGTGTCTRTCTCCAAAACCGGAAAATACTYGATGATGTCGATGCCATTGCCATTATTAATAWACATTTCTGCTGAYAATATTTTTATGTGAGAAACATCGGGTGCCAATGAATAAATCCCCATATTTATTAAAAATGGAGGCTCACCACTATATTGATACTGATTCGTTGCTGACAGTCCCATATTGATGAACACTTCGCCTATTACCCGCGAACTATACTGTGGATGCCCAGTTTCATTGGCTCGTATTGACATAGCCTTTGTATACCGCTGCTTCACCGGATCGCCCCCCCCAACAGTGCATGATGCCAAAATAAGCAACAAGCAAACAATAAACCCTGTATGAAAAACCAGTTTCGTCATCTTAAAAACCCCTTGTGTATTCCGTAAATTTGCCAAGCATTCCGTACATTCCACAAACTTGACGACCATATATCAAAATAGCCAACCGTACACACCGTGTGACCCTTCATTTGCAGCATCATCCATCATATTAACCCTGTCTTGGTATGTACTTGGATCATCAGGGCCGGTACCCCATAGTAGCCAAGGCAAGACATCCATGAGCATATGCCCTGTTGAGGAATCTTCATTGGTGGCATAGTTAAATGTACCTCTATCCCGCGGGTCTGTGACAACATTTCCATCGCCATCGAACACTATTTCCCGACCGTCAGGGTGGACCCATTTTTCATTGTCTGGATCAGATGCTCTATGGAAATCGCTCTTTTTCGGCTCGAACCCATCTCTATCCGCTTCATCTGGATCTTTTGGCATGTTCACATTTCCACAGTTCCTAGAAGCGTTTAGTTTATACGCGTCTTCCAGTGTACCGAATGTTTCTTGAACAATCAAGGCGATCACATTTTTCCGATCGACCCCCATCAAATTACCCAACCCTTTAGTTATCTTGATTAGTAGCGTTATTGATAATCCAGATGGGTCTGTATATACATATGGGCTATTGCTCACATACGAATACGCATTCATCGAATCCACATACAATAATGGATCCCTCTGAATAAACTTCCCGGTCACCGGATCAAGCACCCGGTACCGCGAGTCCTGCAATCCCGTCCCCGCGATCAACGGCCGTCCGGTATACAAATGGAACGCATTGTGCATCGATGAAAGCCGCGCAACTCCACTCGCATCCATGATTGTGACAAGGCCATAATCTCCGTACTCATACCGCTCAAGCACATCGCCATTGCTATCAGTGATGCTTGTGAGCGAGCCTAAATCATCACGGTGTGTCCAGATATCTTTCTCTGGCGCGGAAGCATTTTCCACCCGATAGCCCACCTCATCATCGATCCCGAGCCCGAATACATGGGTTGTGAGAGTCTGGCCACTATCAAGATCTATCTGTTCTATGACCTCCCAGAGAGAATCACATCCGTACACCATCTGGCGGCTGGAATCCATGCCCATATTATCGGTAATTGTTTCTGTCACTCGCCGTGCAAACGGGTCGTATGTGTTCATAACTAAGTAATCAACAACTGTCGGCCCAGTCCGAAACTCTACACTGGTCAACTGGTTCCGGAAATTATAGGTGTAGTGCCGGTTTGCAAAGCCGCCCGATGGATAGGCCCCAAACTCTAGCAGAAAAGCCTGCGTATCAAAGAAATCAAATGATCCATCGCCATTGAAATCAGCAGCTGGATCCTCATTCCCAAAGGCTTCCAAGAATGCACTGATGTCGAAGAAATCTAATGAATAATCGCCCGTGAAGTCAGCCACAACATTGWGAGCCATCAGAATCATGTTTCCATTGGCATCATATTGGTATGCCCACTCACTCCCATCCTCACGAGGAGTTACGGAGTATTGATTATTGAGTGCATGGTCACCATTGAGCCCATAAATACCCAAACCGGCACCCGCATCGCCTTCACCCGAAGGAAGTGACTCTGAAACATCTAGCCGGTTGTGATCATCATCGAAAACATAGGAAGTGGCATCGTCAATCTTTGTTGACGATGTACTCGGATAGTCCACGCTTGACGAGACAAGACGGTTTGATGAATCATACCCAAACAACCGCTCTCGACGATTATCCATCCCAGACCCTGAATCTTTATAACCGGTGCGGTTTTGGCTCTCATCCCATGTAAAATCGAAAGAATCAAGCACTTCACCTGTCCCTGCCTTGCTTGTTGTAATCTTTGACATACGACCAAAGCCGTGGTTGTCAACATTCACCAAACCGCCTTGATACCCACTGTATTCATAGCCAGTCCGAGTATTGTTACCATGGATACGGCGCTGCGTCCTGTTCCCCACATATTCAAACTGTGTCACCGGAATTGAAAGTACTGGATCACTAATCACCAGCAACCGATTGAGATGATCATACGCCCGATCAATCACCCGGCCATTGGGGTATACGATCTGGCTTGTGTTGTTCGCGTCGTCGAATGCATACTCAACGACACGATCATAGCTACTTGAAAACCCACTCGCTACATCCACATTCTGGGTCTCACGGGTCACATTGGATCGCGAGTCGTACTCTCGTGTTATCTTGGAGAAAGCATTCACAGCTTCCCGGACACGACCTAGCCCATCAAACTTGTACGACTCGATCTCAACTCCATCAACAAACCTCTTGCTCAGCCTGTTGTTGAGATCGTATTCATGAGTTATCACCAACCCGCGAGCATCGGTGTGAACGACCATATTGCCATTACCATCGTATGAGTTGGAATATACCGCATTATCCGGCATTCTCGTTGTGCTGATACGGTTCAATCCATCATGTGTATAGAGAGTTATGTTCCCCGCATCGTCTTTGTCTGCAATCAATCTGCTCGAATCATCATAGAACTTCTCGGTCGTAATGTACTCATCGTCACCAACAAGCGGAGCACCGGTACCGTCACCCGTGACCGTCATCTGCACTTGGGACTTGGTAAGCCTGTTCATGCCGTCAAAGAARTACTTGTTGATATTCCCTCGCGGATCAATACGCTTTGTCATATTGAATCGCGAATCAAACTCAAAGCTTGTCTGATTTCCTGCGCCATCGGTTGACCGAATCAATCTATCTAGCGAGTCAAACACCTGACCAACAATATACGTCTCAGACGATCCGCCTAGCAATGTGGATTGCTCAGTACGAGTTATGAGCTCGGTATTTGATTGTGAATCATATGCGTACTGAGTCGTATTGAAATCGTTGTCCTCAAGGATATCAAGACGACCAATGGTGTCATAAAAGGAAGTCGTGAGCTTATCTGTTGAGACATCCCCCGATGACTCTGAAACAGAATACACCGAAGAATCACGATTAAAAATATAGCTGACAACTTGTTGGCTTGAACCATGTGGACCCGATCCAGATGCCGGCCCCGTCCCCGCTATGTAATCATAATCAAATATATCAAGTGACCGGATTGCCATCCTGTCCATATTGTCATAAGAGTACGATTCACTATATAGCGTGAAACCAATTTCAGGATCACTTGTACTGTCGAACGCAACTGGTCCTGAAAAATATAACTCAATCACATTGCCATTATTGTCATACTCAAAATTCATCTTGTTGCCCATCGGATCTGAATACCACACTACCCGATCAAAACCGTCAAACTGCACAATGTGATGTTGTTCATATCCTACAGAACCTTGATTCACATAAACACTCGATAGTCGCCCACGATCATCGTACAAAGCAGAAGTTACCCGTGTTTCGCCGACCCCGATACCATCGCCTTGTTTCTTCTTAATAATTAAATCTCTCGCATTATAATCGTATTCAACAAAATTATTTACCTGTGGACCTTGTGATTGATTCAAAGCCTGACCATAGAGAAATTTCTCTAAGTTCTTTGATTCATCAAAGAACCATTGCTCAGTTGCAAAATCTGAATCTCCAACTGGCACAGCTGCTTTACGACTTACGGAATCTATTTCCCCGATCACGCCAGAAAAATCGCCGTGCTCCCTTGATGTGTGAGTACGGTACCCATGCATGTCATATGCGTAAACTGTGGTAATCGACTGATTGCTTTGAACTACAGGCGGTTCGCCCGCGAGATTCAAAATCTCTTTACGCACAAGGTATCCATTGGCATCGTAGAAATAATCCGTCTGCGCAAACAACTCGCGGCTGACCCCGCCATCATCGAAATGCTGTTCGCGTACGAGCTGTGGCTCTTGATTGTAAATGTACTCGCTCACATCACCGTCAGGATGATTTTTTTTGATGATATTTCCGATAGCATCGTACTCAAATGTGGTAGTGAGATTAAAGTCATTAATATCAACATGCTTTTTGTGAAGACGCCCATAATTATCCTCATCTAAAGGATTATTGTAGTATTCAAACTGATCCACCCTATGGTGAGGCTCTTCAATGCCTGACGCATTGAGGATTCTCTTGGCTGGATGCTTATGAGTAAGCACCTGTCCCCATTCATTGTATGTATACTCATCTATTGCTGAAGTATTTGCTTCACCTAACATATCTGGGTTTGCATCGATGTCGGGATTCGTGAGGCCGTGATACTTAAAAAGCATGTTCCCATTGGCTCGACCAGTGAGTGGGTCAGGCGTCACATCATATTTTTTAATGGTTACATTACCGTTGCCATCCTTATACCCGGTTTCAAATCCTGCTCCCCAGCCGCCATCTCCATTAACATCAAAATTGTACGCCCACTGTTCAACAATCGCCCCAGGATTGTATGATACAGAATATTCAGTCCTGCTCGTCATCGATCCCCAAGCTCTTGGGTCATCTGAATTTCCGTCACCAACTCTCGAGTAAATCACCCTATCGCCTAGCGTGACACTGTCGCCGCCCGGCGCGTAACAAGCGGTTGGGCTCCAAGTGGCATTTGTTTCCCATGAATGCACATACTTCTCTGTCGTAGGCGTTCCATCGGAAAGGCTTGGGCCTCCAGGCAGAATCACACTGTTGTGATCAAAATCAGATACATCCAATTTGTTCCATGCAGTCACTTCACCTGTCGCAATGTTGACTGTTCCGAAAATACTGGCATCTTTGTCGCTAAAGAATCCTTCATATTCAACTCGCTCAATAAGCTGGCGATGTTTTGCGACTGTATTCGCCGCACCCGCATATTTCAGCCGAGTAATGGCTCCACGCCTGTCGTTTACCCATACATAGTAGTCGTCATCATTCAATTCAGGCCAGCTATATGACAGATCTGTACTACCTGACAGTGTGGTTACCACATAGTTGAATACGCCATCGCCATACACCTGCCTGAGTACTCGGCCATCGTTTCGATCATCATACAGAGAAACATCGTAGTCGTTTTGGAGTACCACATCGCCATTGGGGCTGGTGATTGTTGCAAGCATCAGGTCATCCCATTTGCCAAGTCTATTTTCTGTATCGTATGTGTATTGCCACTCGCGACCACCTGGGAATCGCTCGTGCTCCAACGGGAGCTGAAAGTTGCCATTTGAATCAGCTTCAATTGCAGGAAGAATAACCGAAGTTAGTTGGAGTACTGATGTGCTATGTGCTTTTGTGTAGTTGTACTCTACAGCACGGCCAGCATGATCTTCGATCGCCCAGATCAACTGCTGGCGYTCGTAACTCTGAAATGCACTAGCTCCGGTAGGAGATGATTGCCCACGGAATAACTCATCGTTATTATCACCGTAATAGTAAAATTCGATATGATGCCCTAGCGTGTCCGTTACATAATCAATACGAGCATAATATGTGCCGACTTCTTCCCATGTGAAGAGAATCTGGTTACCGTTTCGATCAGTTATACTCTCAAGTCGCCCTGCAAATACTGCGTCATTCGGATTTGCGGGATATCCAGCAAAGAATTTGTAAACAGTTTTGTTTTCATCTGTAATGTAGATAGGCTCATCTATAAGTGTTAATTCAACACGAAAATTGCTTTCTGTGTTCGAATAGTAATCGACTGGATTATAAACTCCAGTTGTATATCGCCTGAACTGATCAGCTCTTGAAGTTCCTGGAAATACATCAATAATTGAAGGCGGTCTCAGCTGATTTGTTGGGATTGGCCCTTCAATTATCACTGGATCGATCGGCTCGGGTTCCGAAAATGAAATCCGCATGTTGTAGTTAAAATCCCAGTGGTCACCAACGGGTGTTTCAAAGTCAACATTTACCAAATCCCAAGGCCCTGTACCCCATCCCTCATTAATCAGCAGGCCCGCATAAGAGCGGTAGGTGCGTTTGATTTCAAAGTCCAGCCCTCTGCCGGGTATGTGAAGGTCGGTTTGCTCTAGTACAAACTCACCTGTCGAAAGATTGATCGGGTCACTAAGATCGCTACCAGAATCGCCCAGCTGTGAATCCCCTTTCTGGTATGGATCGACAACTGGGTTTCCTGCTAAACCAACCGTTGCTGCCAAAAAAAACACGCTAAGAACCGATAGCCAATGACGAACCTGCATCTGAATCTCCTCATCATAAACAACTGTCCACGCCATCGCGCGAACCATCTCTCTATACACGCCACAAACCAATACGGTTCGGGCGAGTTTCATCAATGGTATGAGAAAGCGATGGAACGCGATCACTTATCACTGAGAATTTCGGATGTTTTTTATATTCATCACTAGAGGAGTCTCTGAATTATTGCGCAACCCACCAGCATTTTATCTGTATACCCTCCTGAAATGAGTCTTTGACCATGATTTGGGAGTTTAACCACTGCCGATCCGGAAGAATGCACCGATGGGGTTTGCCGATGTCGTCCTCGACGATTGGGGAGTTCGTTTATGCGCCCTTGAGTACACAGGCTAAGCTAGGCGTGGTTTGGGAATTTTGTGAAAGAGAAGACACAAGTAAGTTAAAACAGGTTCTTGAGCACAAACCCGCTCGTCCGCTCAATCCAGAAATACTTGATTTCGTCAATTTCACTGCCAAGTATAATTGCACCTTACAAGGCTTGGTGCTGCGCATGGTGCTACGTTCTCATAAGGCATTAGAAACTAGCCCTGATGTGACATTGTATAAGCCCAAAGGAGATCGCCCACCCGGTTTAAGCGCAGCCCGAAAACGTGTATTATGTCTAAAGGATATTTGGCCTGCACGAGCCGGAGAGATTGCCAAAGCCGCGTCGGTGTCTACATCGGTTCTCAGAACTATGGCCAAGGCAGGATTGTTGAAGCAGTTTTCAGCGCCGTTGGATCCACCATTTGGTAGACCTAACCCTGATCATGACGGACGGG
>NVSM01000072.1 GCA_002401225.1 bacterium | reverse complement strand
CGAGCCTTCGGGTGTGGGTTAGGCGATGGCTTGGTTGTGTTGGCGGATGGCCTTGAGGTCTTTGCGAATCCAGTCGAGCATGTTCCAATACATGACGAGGGCGATGAGTGGGCCGAGCCCGATGAGGAGGAGGCCGAAGGTCATGAGGACTGGACCGAGCCACATGAGGAGTTTGGCGCGGTTGTAGATTTTTTTGTTGCGCATGAGCGGGGCCATCCACTTGATATAGAGCATCTCGGCGAAGAAGCGGACGACCGTAACCCCGAGCGAGATCGCGAAAAAGATAAGAACGAAAATCAGGAAGATTGGATTATCGTAGATGCTCTGTGGCAAAAAGCTCACCACGGCATTGATGAGCGCGAAGGCGAAGGCGATGATGAGGATGAATCGGACGAGTTTTCGTTCTTTGTTGCCGCCGTAGGATCCTGTGTATGCCTGCTCGGTGGTTGAGAAAAGCCACCAGCCGATTATGAACGCGGTGGTGACCGCGAAGAGGACGACGGCGAGCCCGATGGTGACCGACGCGGGCAAGGGGTTCCCGCTGGCGCCGTTTATTGCACCGAGGATAAAGCCGGCGAAGATATTGAGTATCCAGACGATGATGGCCACCTGGACGATGAATACGCCTTTGTGGAGTTTTTCGAGATAGCTTGGGTCTGCGCCGGCGAGTTCGCCTCGGCCGATGGATCCTTCGATGAGGAAGCCGCACTCTGGACACACGCCGGAATGGTCGAGTCCGGTGAGRTCGTAATCRCAKYSRAAGCAKGTYGAGATGATKGATTCGCCACACTCTGGGCARRYSCCTTGGAGRTCGAGCCCGGTGAGGTCGTAGTCGCAATGCGAGCAGGAGATGTGGGTGTGGGCTTGCTCTGGCGTTTGGTGTGGATCTGTCATAGGGGCGATGGTATACGAAGTGGTGATGTGATGCAAGAAGGGGAGAGTTCTATGCAGTGCTGGGGGAAGTAAGAATTGGGAGAAGAGAAGAGCACTGCTTGGCGGGGACGGTCAAGCAGTGGCACCCGGATAAGGCGGATGAGCCGGAAGACCCCCTCCGTCTGCGAAGACGCACACACCTCCCCCGGAGGCCCGGGAGAGGCGAAAGATAATGTGATAGAAAGAGGATTCGCTTCGGGTTGTGTTTGATTTTTGCGTGACTTTTTATGATATGGCGCAAATAATCTGTATCGGTTTGTTGCTCGTGTTGGCAGGTGCCTGCACTGGGGCATGAATCAACATGGAGAGACTGATGACTACTACGACTGCGAATGCTATTGACTTGAGTTCTTTGATCGACACGGTGAACCCTGGGCCTTTGTATCGGTCGGCGATTGAAGAGGTTGCTGAATCGATTGGTGAGGTGATTGCAGGGAACAAGGTGTATCAGCAGGCTCGGGTTTTTGAGCGGCTATTGATTCCTGATCGGGTGATTCGATTCAGAGTCGAATGGGTCAATGATGCGGGCGGCGTTGAGGTGAACTTTGGTTGGCGGATCGAGCATACGAATGTGCTTGGGCCTTACAAGGGTGGGCTGCGGTTTCATAAGGATGTGACGGAGGACACGCTGCACTTCTTGGCGTATGAACAGTGCTTTAAAAATGCGCTGACCGGGCAGCCGATCGGTGGCGGCAAGGGTGGATCAAACTTTAATCCAAAGGGTAAATCAGATAACGAAGTGATGCGGTTTTGCCAGGCGTTTATGCGTGAGCTGTATCGGCATATTGGCCCGAGCGTTGATGTGCCTGCGGGTGATATTGGCGTGGGTGGACGCGAGATCGGGTATCTGTATGGGCAGTACATGAAGATTACGAAGCAGCGTGATGGCGTGATGACGGGCAAGCCTTTGGGCTTGGGCGGACTGCTTGGACGCACCGAAGCGACCGGGTATGGCACGGTGACCTTCGCAGAAGAAATGCTTAAGCATAATGGCGATTCAATTGATGGTAAGCGTGTGATGATTTCGGGGAGTGGTAATGTGGCGTTGTATGCTGCGGAGTTGGCGATGGAGAAAGGGGCCCATGTCGTGACGATGTCGGACTCTGGTGGCTCGATCAGCTTTGCCAAGGGCATGACGAGCGAGCAGCTTGATGAACTCATTGAATACAAAGAAGTGCAACGCGGTCGACTTGCGAACTGGAAGGGCGAGGGCGTGAGTTATCATCCTGAGGCTCGCCCGTGGTCACTCGTTGATGCGGATGTGGCGTTGCCATGTGCGACGCAGCATGAGGTTGAGAAGGATGATGCGGCTGCGCTTGTTGATCGTGGCGTGAAGGTTGTAGCCGAGGGCGCGAACATGCCTTGCACGCATCAGGCTCGCAGCGTGTTTCATGACAAGGGTGTTGTGTTTGGGCCGGGCAAGGCGGCGAATGCGGGTGGCGTGGCRACCTCKTGCTTYGAGATGYMKCARAATGCWKCGCAYRRYWCRTGGACSAANNAACGCANNCGMTKGASAARCTCMMYGGWGTGATGSTYGATATCCAYGAGCAGTGYRTSGCCAAYGCGCCGATGGTCAACGGGGTTGTTGACTATGGCACGGGCGCGGATCGTGGTGGTTTTATCAAGCTTGCGGATGCGATTGTGGCGATGGGTGTTTGATTGTTGAATGTAAATATAAGCCCCGTGCTCATTTGAGTGCGGGGCTTTTTCGTGGGGAGAAGCAAGAGGAACGCAGAGATCGCAAAGATCACGCAGAGGTGCAGAGAAGATGGGATTGAGGATGAAGAGCACTGCTTGCCGAAGACGGTCAAGCAGTGGCACCCGGCTTTGACTTGGACTCTTGACCCAAGAGAAGTGGCTCTGTTGAAGACAGTAATATGCCTTTGATGTCACGGCGGAGAAACTCGAGCATGTTCCAGTACTGAATAGCGATCACAAGAAGTACGACGATCAAAATCCAGAAGAAGTTTTGGTGTATCGCCAGTACGGGTGTGATTGAAGCGACAAGCAACATTGGCGTGATCCATACCCAGATGTGAGTTTGTTTTTTAATCTTGGCATTTCCAACTTGGTTGGCGACCTTGCGAATAACGGCCAACTGGAGGGGGTATATCGCGAGGGTTGGAATGACCGTGGCAATTTGCACTGTCGTATACGCTGGAAAGAGCGATTCTGGGATAATGTTGAAAATGAGGAAGTAGTCCAGAAATGCGGCAGCAAGAAGCAGAATATTACACCAATACAGCATGGTTATGCTGCTGAACTTGGCTAAACCTCTGTCAAGTTTTTTGATACCAGATAGAATCGGGAACCACCCAAGCAAGAATAAGACTTCGAGCGTATTTGAAACGCTCATTCCTGAACCTCCCACAAAACCGAAAGTGGTTTCAACACCAATCTGAAAGACACCAATGTTGATCACAAAGAAGAACGCACCGATTGTCATCAGAATCGTGGTTGTGAGCGTGAGCACGATTCCCGTGTATATCTGAGTGAGGGCAAAGCTCTCGCAGCTTGTTTGTTCTTCCATTGCTCGCTTGTCTTTACACATAAATCAAGTTTAGGCCGGATCTGGGAGGGAGTCGGTTGGCATGTCGGGCTCTGCTTCTGGCGTTGGGTCTGGCTTTACTTCTGGGGTTGGGGCTGGTGGCCCGGAGCCGAGCAAATCTGCGACGGTGGAGCGTTGGAGGGATTCGCCTCGCATGAGCTTGTGGACTTCATCCGCATTGAGGGTTTCGTATTTGAGCAGGGCTTGAGCAACTGCTTCGACCTTGTCCCATTCTTCCATCAACATGCGCTCGGCATCTTTGTATGCTTCGTCGACGATTCGACGGGTTTCTTCGTCGATTACGCGGGCGGTGTCTTCGGAATAATCCTTATCGGGGATGAAGGATTCGCGGGTGTCTTCGCCGGCGTAGTTGATGAATCCGAGCTTTGCGCTCATGCCCCATTCGAGGATCATGGCGCGGGCCAAAGATGTTACCTGGCGGATGTCGGATGATGCGCCGGAGGACACATCGTCCATTGCTTTGGCTTCTGCGATTCGGCCGCCACAGATAACGCGCATGGTTGCATGGAGCCATTTTAAGCCATAGCCCATGCGGTCTTTTTCGGGGAGGGAGAAGGTTGCGCCGCCGGAGTTTCCTCGGGGGATGATGGTGACCTTGTGGAGTGGGTCCGCGTCTTTGAGCATTGCTTGAAGAACAGCGTGCCCTGCTTCGTGATAGGCGACGAGGTTGTTTTCGTCTTTTTCACGGACGCGTGATTTGTTGGATCGCCCGAACTTGACCTTGTCGCGTGCTTCTTCGAGGTCTTCGTGTTCGATGAASTCTTTGTYKWGCATRGTTGCGSMGATSGCGSCTTCGTTGATGATGGCGGCGAGGTCTGCGCCGGAGAACATTGGTGTGCCTCGGGCGATTTTTTGCATGTCGACATTTGGGCCGAGTTTTACTTTTTTGGCGTGTACATTGAGGATTTCGAGTCGGCCTGCGACATCTGGGAGTGGGACCATAATCTGGCGATCGAAGCGACCCGGACGGATAAGCGCTGGATCGAGTACATCTGGGCGGTTGGTTGCTGCGACGACGATTACGCCGTCACCCGAGCCGAAGCCGTCCATTTCGACGAGGATCGCGTTGAGTGTTTGTTCTCGTTCGTCGTTGCCCCCGCCGGAAAATCCGCCGCCACGACGGCGCCCGATGGCGTCGATTTCATCGAGGAAGATGATACACGGGGAGGCTTCTTTGGCTTGTTTGAAGAGATCACGGACGCGTGAGGCACCGACGCCGACGAACATCTCTACGAAGTCTGAGCCTGAGATGCTAAAGAAGGGGACATCTGCTTCGCCTGCGATTGCTTTGGCGAGGAGTGTCTTGCCGCAACCTGGTTGGCCACTGAGCAGCACGCCGCGCGGGATGCGGCCGCCGAGACGAGTGAACTTCTTTGGGTTCTTGAGGAACTCGATGATTTCGGAGACTTCGGATTTGGCTTCTTCGATGCCTGCGACATCTTTGAAGGTGATGCCAGTCATTTCTTTGGTCATGGTTTTGTGGCGTGACTTGCCGAAGGATCCGATCATGCCCCCACCGCCGCCGGCGGCTTTCATGGATCTACCGATGAAGAACCAGAGGAGTGCAACGATGAGGATGAGTGGGCCGAAGGCGAGAAGGAAGTTGACCCAGCCTGAAGGCGGTTTCTCTTTGATGTTGCCGTTGGTGAGGTTGTAGACGCGCGAAGAGATCTCTTCGCGTGAGATCATGGTGATGGGGACACGGACAATTTTGCTTTTGTCGCCTTCAACTTCTTCTTGTGTTCTTTTGGCGAAGATTCCTGAATCTGAGAGGGTGACGGAATCGACATCGATCTCACCAGCTTCATAGGAAACCTTGAACTCTTGGAAGGTGATGATGTCGCCTTTTTCGGAGCTTGAGAGGAAGGTGACGAGCATCAGGATGAGGAGCATGATGGCGAAGAACCCGAACATGCCTTTGCCTTGTTTTTGTGGCGCGGCACCGGGCTTGAGCCCTTTGGGATCCTTTGGATCTTGATTCTTGTCTTGGTTCTTGGAAGGTTTTTTATCGTTTTCAGACATATGGAGTGGTTTCGTGGTTCGGTCTTGCTGGAGTCTCGATGTGTATGTATATCGGCCCAGCGGGGTCGAATATTTCATCTGATTGTGATACCGAAACAGAGATTTTCGGTTTCGGATTATGTGAACACAATGATAGGTCCACTGTGATCAATACGCCTGAAATCGGGTGATGGATCGGGCAGAGATGGGGATAGTGATCGGTTAAATGGGATTTTTCGTGTTTGGATTACCAGCTTGATCGCATCTGGGAGATGACATCGTGGGCGAGTTTTTCGATGGCGGAGCGTTGTCCGCGTTCGAGGCGGTCGCCGACATTCTGGCTCGGCGAGAAAACGGAAGAGGCGGAATAGCCATCGCGGGCGACGATGATGTCTCCTGAGCGGTTGTCTCGCCATTCAAAGCGGATGGTGATGCGGGCGGCTTGTTCTTGGACGAGCCCTGTTTGGGGATCGTCGGAGAGAGCGACAAGCCCGGTATTGGTGATGACGCCGACGAGGGTGGTGTCGGCGCGATCTGTTGGGGCGATATGCCAAGGGGTGCGGAGTTGGAGTTCTTTGATGAGCGATTCGGTGAGTTGGACCTCGAGCCCGCGGGAGGTTGTTTCGTTGCGGAAGAGGGGGATGGCGACGGATTTGATGGAGTCATCGAAGGTGTTGGCGAAGGAGTAGCCTTGGGAGGGATCGGTGGCGCACCCGGTGGCAAAAGCGGCAATGAGAAACACACAGAACGAGATGATCAGGAGACGGATGATCACGGGTTGGATTCCTGTGTTGGGGATTGGGTTTCTGATTCTGAAACGCTTTGACCTTCTCTTTGATCATCGAAAACGAGCCAGCCATAGTCGAACATGATGTCGATTGCTTCGTCGGCTGCATCAGTCGCGGGGTGGCGACGGATTAAGCGGGCGAGGTAGAAGCTTGCCGAGGTGGTGTCGTTTACTTTGAGATACCACTGGGCGGTATCGAGGACTTGCTGGGCTGCGGATTCATCGATCCAGGCATCTAAGCCTTCGGCGATTCCTGAGCGGATGGATTCGCCGGGGAACATGGATTGGTATTGTTCGATGAGGATTTTGGCATCGAGGAGCCCGGACCCGTCGTAGCTTGGGCCTTTGAACCTTGCGATGTTGGATTCGATCTCGCGAAGCATGGCTTGGCGGACCTTGTCGGAGTTTGGAAAGTTCTGACGGAAGATAGAGTACATCTGGGCGGCGAGTTTGAGTTCTCGACGGGAGTAGTAGTGATCGGCAAGGGCCATCGCGGCTTTCTCGGCGAGCTGGGAGCCCGGGACGCGTTCTTGGGTGCGGATAAGGAGTTCTTCGCCGGTTGGGCGAGCGGATTCGTAGCGGATGCCTAGGAATCGGCGTTTGAGTCCGTGGATGTAGTCGTATCCGATTTCGTATTCATGTTCGACAGCTTTGAGAAAGAAGGGCGAAGAGGGGAAGTCTCGGATGACTGCTTCGAAATCGAAGAGTGCTTTGTATTCTCGT
>NVSM01000017.1 GCA_002401225.1 bacterium | reverse complement strand
CAAGATGGCGGGCGAGGCGGCAACGGCGGATTCGGTGGCAATGGCGGCGGTGGTGGTGGAGGCGGTGGCGGCGGCCAAGGTGGGAGTGCTGGGCTTGCAGGGATGAACGGCGGGAACAGTATTGGAATTCTTATGACCGGTTCTTCGCCTGTGATCTTGATCAACACGGTGATCGAAGGTGCAGATGGTGGTGATGGCGGGGGTGGAGGTATCGGCGGTGTTCGAGGAATCGGCGGAGTCGGCGGTGGGTGTTCAATCTATGCTGGGAGTATCCAGCAAGGGGATGCAACAAACGGACAAGATGGCGGGCGAGGCGGCAACGGCGGATTCGGTGGCAATGGCGGCGGTGGTGCCGGTGGTTCCTCGATTGCGTATTCGAATGTGTCGAATATCGTTGGTTCGTTGAGCTTTGATGCCAATACGCTTTTTATACCACACAACATTGGACAATCAGCAGGAAATGGTGAGCCGGGGCAGGCATTGAATCGCTATTCTGCTCAAGGTGAAGTCATTACGCCAGTGATTGTTTCGCAAGACTGTAACGACAACGGCATCCACGACGCGATTGATATCGCCAACGGTTTCGAGGATCTTGATTGTGATCAGGTTCTCGATGTGTGTATTTGTGCAGCCGATCTCACGGGTGATGGTGTACTCAACTTCTTTGATATTTCAGTCTTCCTTACATCGTTCTCTCTGGGTTTGCCAGAAGCCGATTTTACTGGAGAAGGTCTGTTTAACTTCTTTGATATCTCAGCCTTCTTGCAAGCCTTTGCTGCCGGGTGCCCATAACCATTCGAAATTGGGCCAATTTGCTCCTTCAGAGGCTAAAAAATAGTATTTGGGCACTGAATTGTGTGTGAAACTTGTTGCTGTTGTGGTACACTCGGGGCGAAAGAGGGAACTGAACTATGAAATCAAACATGAATACTCGTCGTCTTGTTGCTGGAGCTTTGGCTTCGATTGCCATCACAGCTGTTGGTGCAGCCGCAGGCCCGAGCGGCGGGGCGTTTGAAATTGTTTCATATACCATCGACGCGGGGGGCACAAGCTCAACCACCGGCGGCTCGTACGAACTCGCGGGCACCATCGGCCAGCCTGATGCAGGTGTCGAGATGACCGGCGGCTCGTTCTCGCTTACTGGCGGGTTCTGGGCAGGGGTCAGCACGACTCCGGCGTGTGATGCAGATCTCAACGGTGATGGATTCCTCAACTTCTTTGATATCTCCGCCTTCTTAGGCTTCTTCTCTGCGATGGATCCGGTTGCTGATTTTAACGGCGATGGCTTCTTCAACTTCTTCGATATCTCCGCCTTCCTCGTCGCGTTCTCAGCTGGGTGTCCGTAAGAGACATTAAGAGTTTGATTTTCAAAGCCTGGTCGTTTCGATCAGGCTTTTTTAATTCGTTCCGCAACGATTTTCGTAGGGCGATTCATCTTGACCGGGCTGTTGAATTCTGGGACCATGTGTATTCTGGACGGGCAAACTCGGATGCCTATCAGAAGAAAAGGGGATTGGTGATGGTACGGAAAAACATAATCGGCATGTTGGGTGTGTTTGCTTGGGCGAGTTGTGCAAGCGGGCAGGCGATTGACTTTGAAACGCTTCCTAGTGGAGCATCGACCACCGATCAACAACTCATTTCTGATGAGTACGAGGCAGACTTCGGCGTTCGTTTCGATCTTGTCGATCCGGTGACGCTGGTATCGATTGGATCGCCTCAGATCGCCAAGGTCGGTGCTCCTCAGACAGCCTTTGTTGGTTGCGGTGCTGACACCCCGCTCGACGGGCAAGGCGTTGGTACTTCATTTCTCACAGATGACAACTCGATCAGCAATCAAGCCGGCACGCTCTTGCTCACTTATACCGATCCTGTCGCGCAAGCTGCGGGTGTAATCCTCGATGTGGATGGCCGCAACACTGGGGCACTCGAAGAATGGACCATCGAAGCACTCGATGCCACGATGTCGATTATTGATTCGGTCGTGCTCGTTGCTCCTGGAGGTATGAGTGAGTGTGGCGGCGCGAATGGATTTGGCGATGGCCGAGCAGCGGGTTTCTTGTTCAATCATGCAAGTGCGGATATTCATTTTATCGTCTTGCGATACACCGGGAATGCGAGCTCGATTGGGCTTGCCTTCGACAATTTCACTCCAACCACTATCCCGCCACCGCCAACAGTTACGACAGCAGCATCAACAGGCAGCGAATGCTTTGGCAACCCTATCGCCATCATATCAGCCCCCAACCAAGGGCTTGAAGGTTTCCTTTACCAATGGCAGCACGCGTCTGTGGGTGGAGCATTTGCAGATATTCAAGGCGAAATCCTTCCAACACTCCTTGCTCCCGCGCTCGCCCAAGCTCATGACTATCGTGTCGTGATCACCGATGCGCTTTTGCGCGAGGCAATCAGCAATGTTTCAACAATCTCGCCCGCGTATCCAATGAGCTGGACACTCAAAGTTGAGACTGCTGTCGGCAGCGGGGTGTATGACACCATCGCAACCGATATCACGCCTCATCAGTTCAATGAAAGCCTCACCACAGTCTATGACTGGAGGCAGAACGAGCAATACTACCACGGCGGTCAGCCCTTCCTTACGCTCGACCGATCGCACATGTTCATGACCGTAGCGCCTGGCGGGCAATCATTAGTATTCGTCCATGACGCCGCGGCTGCCAACGGCGGAGGGCGCACCGAGATGCGTGCCGAGTTTACAGGTGTTACTCCAAACTACGCCTTCAAAGACGATCCCTTTGATTTGTATCGGGACGAGGGCACAAGTGTTCTCAGAACCCGGCACACTTGGGGCGCTCCAAACACTGACGGCTGGGCAGCCGGGCCGCTCACCGATTCGTGGACAGCAGCGATCGAGTTTACAGATACTTTTACTGGGAATCCAACAATCGATGGTCTCGCTGATTGGTACTTCTACTCGGCCGATGGCTCGATGTATCAGCTCCCGCTTGAAGCTGATCGGAAGGTCATGATCGAAGCAGTTTGCAACTCGTGCCCTGCCGATCTCACCGGTGATGGCTCACTGAACTTCTTTGATATTTCTGCCTTCTTAAGCTCGTTCTCTGCGATGGATCCGATTGCCGATTTTAATGGCGACGGCTTCTTCAACTTCTTCGATATCTCCGCCTTCCTCATCGCGTTCTCAGCTGGGTGTCCGTAATACCGACAGATAAAACTTGTTCTTGATTCTCGGCATCCATATTCATTGGGTGCCGATTTTTATGTAAAAAAAAACACCCCTTGGATAAATGATCCAAGGGGCGTGAAGTTGTATTCGCGGAAGCGATCGATGTGTTATGGACAGCCTTGGCTGAAGAGCCCGAGGAATGCCGAAACATCGAAGAAGTTGATCACGCCATCACTGTTGAAATCAGCAGCAAGATCGCCAGCGSTAAACAGGCTGAGGAACGCGGAGATATCAAAGAAGTTCAACAMANCCATCGCYRTTGAGATCKGCCRGGCATGKKKTGCCRTTGGGRCARTCTGGWGCGRTGACRCAGACTTCRATCGARCAGCATTCTTCMARMSWYGCATCRTGCATGGTCATSARGAARCAGACTTCTTSGCCGGGSWKTGCGCCACAGATRGTSAGSGTKACKGTTTCGGTGCCRTAGCTGAGCATYGGYGGGTAGTCCCATCNGCTCGAATCAATATTGCCGGTATCGATGGTGATGCCAGCGGGTGATATTGGAACGAAGTATGAGTAGAAGATGTCGTCGCCGGTAAGGTTGTCGACATCGAATGTATAAGTGAAGCAACCTATGGTGCCATCAGCTAGGCATTCAATGCGTTCGTCATGAATCTGGGCACAGTCACAATCTGGGACGATGATACAGTGTTCAATCGAACAGCATTCTTCAAAGTCTGCGGTGTTGAGGCTCAGCGTGAAGCAGAGTTCATCGCCGGGCAGCCCGCCGTTGAATGTGAGTGTGATTTGTGTGGTGTCGCCATCAAGAAGCAGGCTCGGCAGTGTGATGATCCCGAAGGGGATAATACTAAAGCCAGCATCTGGAAGCACGAGCAGGTATTGCACATCTTGACCCGAGTTGTTCGTCAGGTCGAAGGTGAGTGTGTAGTTACCTGATGAATCGAGATCACACAAGAGTTCTTCATTGGTGATGGTTGCACATGGGCCTTGGATTGGTCCAGGGCACGAAATTTCGACCGATCCGATTCCTCGTTTGTCCTGGTCGATGGTGTCTTCGTCCATATCGATCAGGATTGAATCTGGCATATCGCCGCCACCTTGTGGGAGCCCTTGGATGCCGTAGATATTGTTCGGTGCGCCAAGTGTGAGTGCATCGCCAGTAACCCAGACGCGATCGTCTGGAGCCCCAGCGTATGAATAGTCACACCCGCCCGCGCTGTCTGCGCTGGGTACGCCTGCGCCCACATTGTAAGTATCTGGCGATGGGATCCATCGCCCTTGATCATCACAGATGTATTCGAGTGCCCGTGATTGATGCGGAATGGTGTTGAATCGGCCGGTGTCGGGATCAGTAACCATTGATCGCTCAGCGACCATCATGCGTCCGGTGGACGAGAATGCGATATCTGATACTGGATTTGAATACTGGCCAGAAATTACGGGGAGGGAGATTTCGAGTTGTTCTGTACCACCAATAAAATCGCCAAGCGCGTCATAGGCAACCGACCAAACCTGGTTGGCACCTGCAACCGATTGTGCGCCCGAGTCTTCAACCCAGATGGAGTAGTACACACGCCCGTTGAAAGACTGGACCGCCCAAACGCGTTCGCCTAGTGGGGCTGCGCCAGGGAGATCTCCTGCTTCAGGGGTGCAGTCCGAGACTATACCTGTCGCGTGATCCCAAGTGCTCAGGCACACGCCTGAAGCATCGATGCGATAGATCCGTCCGTCTTCAAAGTTCGAGACATAGACCATCTGCTTGACGACATCAAAGCAGAGATTACCAAGCCCAGGATATGATTCTGCAACACCAAACGGCGAGGCTGCGATCAGCGGGGCACTGGTGTTGGGAAGGGTGGCGAAGACGGTGGGTACGCCGGTGACTGAATCGATCTTGAATACCTGTGCAGGAGTTCCACCGATTGCGCCAATGATGTCAACGCCATAGATCGATGAGTTTGCAGCGAAAATATTCCCGCGGTCATCGAGTGCTACGCCAAAGATTTGCCCCATCTGTGAGCGAATCCAATCTGGATGAGAGTAGACATTGGTGATCCAACTCACACCCAGCGGTGCGGTTGTCTGATCGGTAAGGTCGTACACATTGAGCACGCCTTGTAGATCATCTGCTCGCCATTGCGAACCCACGGCGATCTGGCCGCCTCCGAAGAGCTGATACTTATCATCTTGAAACTGTGGCCGTTCTCCGTCACATTCTCCTGGTCCAACATCGGCCAATGTCGGTGTGATCGCTGTCGCGACTGCTGCGGCAGCCACGATCCATGTGTTTTTGAACATGGTCAATACCCCTCTTCTGTTGTCGGGTTCCCCTCTAACTTAGGGCAACCCCTCTTCATGATTCTGTCTCGCATACGCTATGCGAAAACTGGTGTTGGCTTCGAAGCCAAACTCAGTACGCCAAGTTGAATGCTGGCGACTGATTGGGCAACTGTACCAAAAAAGATCAACCGTTGCAAATACAGTGTTGTTGGCATACAAGTGATTGTCTAGAAGCGGCTTACTGCAAGGTGGTGTTTTGAGAACACGGTTTTTGATCGTACGCTCGTGTCTATACTTTCTAGATGAAGAGGGATTTATCTCAGGCAACTCGATCAAACGCCCAAGATTCATCTCCGCGAGTCGATTGTCCATCCGCTATGAATGAAGATCTTGATCCTGAAGTTGCGTTTGAGTGGCCTCGCGATGCGATGCGCGATGGCGAGTGGTCGATTGCA
Organism: bacterium; assembly: GCA_002401225.1. Lineage (GTDB taxonomy): Bacteria > Planctomycetota > Phycisphaerae > Phycisphaerales > UBA1924 > UBA1924. The sequence goes on along the minus strand of NVSM01000017.1, from coordinate 46,197 downwards.
GGTGTGCGTTGGCGTGTGATGCGCAAGGTGTATCCTGATCATCCTGCGCCTTGGTTCCAAGGCATTGCTTCTCATTTGCGTGCTGGCGAGCTCGATCAGGCTCAGGGCTTGATCGATATTGCCAAAGACAAATATCCAAATCATCCCAGTGCGCTGATTCTTCCAGCGGAACTGGCGATCGAGCGAGAGCRGTGGCCGATTGCCCAAGGCTTTGTTTCGCAGGCTCAAGAACTGCATGCAGCCAACCCGCAAACATGGATTGTCAGCGCAGAACTTRCCGAGCTTCGTGAAGACTTTGAAGAGGCATCTTCCTATTTGTGGAAGGCAATTGAGTGTGCGCCCGATCGCCCTAACCTGCTCAAGCGATACGCCGAGTTGGCGATGGATGCTGGAAAGTATGAAGAAGCCCAAAGGCGGTGGGGGATCTTGCGCGATCGGTTCCCAGATGTGCAAGCCGGGTATCAACGCGGGGCGCAGGCTGCGAGTTTGRRTGRAGACAAYGCGCTCGCCAANAGCTNTGCTTCTCAARCTCAARTATGGTYCAGAMTATGTTGCGCCAGAGGGGTATGTCGAAGATGTCGAAGCTGTTCAGGCCAAGCCTAGCCAGTCGCCTTTGATGATGTTGTTTGGGTTGATCTGGACGAAAGCGGTTTTTAATCTACATTCTGAGGTTCGGCGAAACTACCTGAGCTTTGGGTGGTGGGTGATTGAGCCTTTGATGTATATGGCTGTCTATCAGCTTGTCTTTGGGTTGTTGCTCAATCGTGGAGGCGAGAACTATTCGGTTCTGTTAATGACCGGATTAATCCCCTGGATGTGGACGCTCAAAGCGATCAGCGCATCGAGCGGGAGTATTCTCGGCGGGCAGAGTTTGATGCTTCAGGTTGGGGTGCATCCGATTATGTTCCCGATGGTGATGCTTGTGCAGGCGACGGTCAAACAGATCCCGATTTTCATCTTGCTTATGGGCTTTGTGTGGTTCAATGGGATCGGCCCGGGTACGCATTGGTTCATGCTGTTGCCGATTATGCTTGTCCAGCTCTTGTTTACWACAGCTGCATCGTTGGCGGTCGCCGGGATCATGCCCTTTGTGCGTGATCTCTTGAACCTTGTGCCCACCGGGCTCACGCTGTTGATGTTCTTGTCGGGGATTTTTTATGACTATCGCACCATCGACGAAAAATGGCACAGCCTATTCTTGCTCAACCCGGTCGCGTTTTTGATCAAGTGCTATCGAGAGGTGCTTGTTGATCAGGCTGCTCCAGATTTTTCGGCGCTCGCATGGCGAGGCGTATTGTGCGCAATAGCTTGCGGCTTGCTCGTGGTGATGTATCACCGATTGCGGTATGTGTATCCTCGTGCGGTGATGGAGTAAGTGATGATGAAGCCTGTCGTTTCACTTGTTGATATTGGTGTGCGGTACAAACGCAAGGGGAGTGTTTTTCGGCGATCGTCCTACTACCAAGCGTTGGAATCGGTGAATCTTGAAATTTTTCCCGGCGAAACGCTTGGTGTACTTGGTAAAAACGGGGCAGGAAAATCGACGCTCTTGCGTGTGCTCGCCGGGATATTGCGTCCTGATCAAGGGCAAGTAATCAACAACGGCCACTCCGTTTCGCTCTTGGCGTTGCAAGCCGGTTTCGACCCGGTACTCAACGGGCATGAAAACGCGATTCTGAGCGGGATGCTCCAGGGGCTCACGCGCAAAGAGGTGACGAGCCGAGTCGATGAGATCCGTGACTACGCAGACATCGGCGAGTTTTTTGATGAACCGATCCGAACCTATTCGACGGGGATGCGTGCTCGGCTCGGCTTCGCGATCGCCACAATCACGCGCCCAGATGTGCTGTTGATCGATGAGGTGCTCGGGGTGGGTGATCAGGAGTTTCGAGAAAAATCGGAGCAGACACTGACCGCCAAGATTCAATCCGGGCAATCAGTTGTGCTGGTGACCCATTCGCTCGCCCAAACAAGGCACCTGTGCGATCGGGTTGTTCGGCTCGAAGGCGGGTCTGTGTATCCGGTGCATGATTTGTAGATCAATGCTTTGGTCAGCGGACTATGATTGCGAAATCATCTTCACCAAGGCGGGGGCAGCATATCGAGGTTTCAATTCTTATCCCGGTTCGCAATGGTGTGAAATACACCCGAGTCTGCCTCGCTTCGCTGTTCGAGTCGATGCCTACAGATTGGACGCTCGGGCAAGACTTTGAAGTGATCGTATTCGACGACGCAAGTACCGATTCTACGAGTGCACTCCTCGCAGAGTATGAAGATCGGATCACTGCTATTGTCGGCGATGGGCACGGCTGGTATGCACACAACAATAATGCGATGGCCAAGTTGGCGAGCGGGCGATGGCTGTGCATGCTCAACAACGACACCATTCTCGAACCGGGCTGGCTCGAGCCGATGCTTGAACTGGGAGAGTCGAAGCCAGGTGTTGGTGTTATTGGCAATATCCATGTGTTTCCAAACCGGAAAACCGTGAATCATGCTGGTGTGGTGTTTAACGAACATCGCATTCCACGCAACCTGTATGACGGGCTTGCGATCACCACGCCTGGTATCCAACAAGATCGCCAACTCCAAGCCGCGATGGCTGCCTGTTGGATCACGCCAAAGCCGCTCTACGATCAACTCGAAGGCTTCGATGAAGGATATCGAACAGGGTCGGAAGATGTTGATTATTGCCAGCGTGTGCGCGAGGCGGGGTCTCAAGTATGGATCGCAGGGCAAAGCGTGATCGTCCATCACGGCGGCTCCACCCCAGGGCGATACGCACATGAAGCAATCAATGAACGCAGGTTTCTTGAGCGATGGGCAAAGACAATCGAAGTCGACTGGCGATCGGTGGGCTCAAACGAAGGTGTTAACTGGCCTTGCCGAACCGTTGTCTATCGGTTTGCGAGGGCTGTTTGGCGGAATCCACTGGTGAAGGTGCCGATGGGGCCGGTGATGAATACTGCGGCGGGTGTTCGATTTCGTCAGTGTATTGTTCGTAGGCTCGTCAATAGTTCAAGTTGAATCATGATCCCCATTTGAGGCTATGATTCCCTATGAATACTGAATATCTTGTTTCTCATGGGCATTGTCCGGCATGCGGGCATGACACCACCTTTCGCTCGAAAGAACACTGGTTAAGAGATTTTTTTCTTTGCGAAAGCTGCGGCTCAATCCCCCGAGAACGGGCTTTAATGCGCGTGATTGAGATGTATTATCCCAACTGGCGGGACTTACGGATTCATGAATCATCGCCTGGGAATCGGGGCACAAGTGTAACTTTGCGCCGAGAGTGCAAGAACTACACAGCGTCTCAATACGATACAAAGATTGCGTTTGGTAAAAAGCATCGGAGTGGTTCGTATCAGAGTGAAGATCTTGAGAATCAAACATTTGAGGACGAGGCCTTTGATCTTGTGATTACGCAAGATGTGATGGAGCATGTATTTGATCCAAAGGCAGCCTTTCGGGAAATTACAAGAACACTGCGTCCTGGCGGGGCACATATCTTTACTACGCCTTTGGTGAACAAAGCAAAGCCAACGCAACAGTGTGCAATCCTTCATGACAACGGAGCGATCGAGCATCTCTGCAAGCCTGAGTATCACGGGAATCCAATCGATTCGTCGGGTTCGCTCGTGACATTTCGATGGGGTTATGATATTGTTCAATGGGTGTTTGAGGCTTGTAAATTGCCGACAACGATGATCTGTATCGATGATCTGAGTATGGGGATTCGTGCAGAGTTTATCGAAGTCTGCCTCACTCAAAAGCCATCAGTTGATCAACTTATTTTGGAAATCAACAGAGAGGCAGAATCCCCAAAGGATGCTCAGCTTGGAATGGCTCCAAGAGGAATGGATTTCGATCTTCCTCGTCCGAATGTCACGCCTGGAAATTTGCGTGAAGGAAACGAACACTGGACGGACCCGCAACCCCGCCAACCCATCAACGAACTCTCAAGCTTTATAGAAGACCATCCTCGCTATGCCGAGTTGTTGGAGAACTTTGACGCAGATGTTTACCTCCGAGCAAACCCGGATCTTGTGAAGGTTGGGGTTGACGAGAACAGTGCCCTTGAGCATTTTCGAAGTCATGGGTATCGTCAGCGACGATTGTATTCAAAGATACTCAAATCAACACTTGATCACAAGTTCTATCGACAGCAGTATCCGGAACTCAATCTCAAAAGCAAGTTTGAAGCACTCACACACTACAGCTACTTTGGCCGATACGAAGATCGGATTCCAAACAAGCTCACATCAGAGTTGATTGATGCAAAGACGCATCTGTATCAAATGGGCAAAGTTGGGTCGATTGCTATTCGTGATGCGATTCAACGAGCCGGCGGCGGCGAGAGCCCGCATCTTCATTGGGCCGATGAGTATCACGGGCAATACCCGACGCTTGGTATTCATTACAGCCGAATACTCAATCGCAAACGAGAAGAGCCGATATCACTTGTTGTCGGCGTGCGAGATCCATTCGWGCGAATCGTCTCGGGGTTCTTTCAAGAATCTCAAACGCTTGGAAACAAAGAAAGCTATGCCGACCAAGATGCCGCGATTGATCGGCTTTCGAGCCGATTCGTGCGAGACGCCTGGGTAGTTTGCAACTGGTTTCAGCACCAGTTCTATTGCGGGCTTGATATTCATGATCATCCATTTGATCATAAAGCCGGATACATTGAAATCGAACATCAGAACATTCGATTGTTTTTATATCGGATGGATGCATTGGGTGAGCTTGAAACACCACTTGCCAATTTTTTAAAGCTGCCAAAAATGAAGATGGCCAAGAAGAATATGGGTAATCGAAAAGAGTATGCGTCAGTGTATAAAGAAGTTGCTCAAAAATTTCGGGTTCCTGATCAAGTTGCGAATAGTCTTGCTGAATCTGTGTACACCAAGCATTTCTTTACAGATCAAGAACGCGAGCAGATGGTGAATCTTTGGTCTGCTGGCCAGCCGACGGGTTAAATACTGAGTGAATGCTTTGTGAGCGAGCCAATCGCATGTGTTTTTTCGTTCGGCTTCCAAAATGCTTTCCGATTCGATACGAATCGATTAAAATACACGCCCCAATGTTTCGGGTGCGGGGCAAGCGTGTTGGCGGGCGTGCCCAAGCATTCGCACATATCGCGATAGCGTTCGATGACTTCATCGCACTCTTTTTCAAGCAATGAACGGACTAGTTCCGTCGTGTTTGAATCATGCGTGCGATAGGCCATCAACTCTTGGTCGATCATAATCGGCTCGGTGTGCCATAGGCTGCGGATCAAAAAATCCCAGTCGTGGACAAACTTGTGTTCGCTGAAGCCGCCAAGTTTTTCGTAGAGGGATCTGGTGAATACAAAGTTGCCGCTGGTGACCGTGAAGTTCGCTTCGAGGAACGCGAAGCCGAGCGTTGGGTTTGTGTTGATGTATTCGAGCGATTCGTTGTACCATTTCACCCAAGCCGAATCGTTTGCCAAGGGCTTGCTCTGATCATCTATCAGCTCAAGCTTGCTAAACGCGAGCGCACACTCGTGGGCTTCTACTTCTGGGAGCATCGCAGAAAACCGACCAGGGAGATAGTAATCGTCTGAGTTGAGGATGCTCAATACTGGCGATGATGAGGCTTCGATTCCTCGCATGATTGCATGATGGGCACCGTGATTTTCTTGCTCGATTAACTGAGTGTTTCGATCAGGATACTGCTCGAACACAGAGCGAATCACGGCAACACTCTCATCGGTCGATCCGTCATCAACGATCACGAGTTCGAGATCATCAACATCTTGATCGAGTACAGACCGAATCGCTTGGGCAATATATCGGCTGTGGTTATAGCTCGGGATGATAACACTCACGCGGGGGGGCATGGTTATGTACCTCCAGCTATTGGCCCAGCTATTGGCCCAGCTATTGGCAAAGTTGGTGCCGGGCTTGGCTCGATCGTTGAGGCGGTGTGATAAGACTTCATCCACTGATATGCGGTGCCAATACCGTCTTCAAACTCGATTTTTGATTCCCATCCGAGTTCTGCTTTGGCGCGTGTGCCGTCGAGTATGCTTGCGGAGATATCGACTTTCCGTGCATCGTGGCGGGTGATTTGTATCTCTCGGCCAAGTACCGTTTCGATCGATGCAAGCACATCGCTCACGCTCCTGCCTTGCCCGCTGCCAACATTAAATACGCGTTGTGTTCCTTGATAGCTCCCGGCGCAAAGCATCGCATCAACAACATCGCTAATATGAACAAAGTCGCGGATCGTCTCGCCGTCGCCATAGATATCGACAGGAATGTTTTTGAGTACGCGATCAAGTACAGATGCAATGAGCCCTTGTCCAGAACGGGGGAGCTGGTATGGCCCATACGGATTGGCAACACGCAGCGAGAATCCTTGGATATCACCCCGCTTATCGAACAGCGAAAGATATTGTTCGATTGCGACTTTGGCGAGGGCATAACTATTCGAAGGGTTCGTCGTTGAAGCCTCTCGTGATGGCAGCTCGGCGTCCGGGCCATAGACCATTCCGCCAGAAGAAACTGATATGACCTTTGACACTTTGTTCCGAACACACTGCTCGAAGAACCGGACCGCGCCGAGGACATTGGTTTCGACATGATCCGAGATACTGCGCTCGGCATCCATAGGCGAGGCGTTCCCCGCGAGGTAATACACAACATCAACATCTTGAAGCACCGCGTTGATGGCGAGTGTGTTCTCAAGATCGCCTTGGACCCACCTTGCATCTTTGATCGCATTTGGGAACCTTGGTGATCGGCCATAGCCAACTACATTGGCGCCTTGGGCGAGCAATACACGGATCAAGTTTGTGCCAATGAATCCGCCGCCGCCAGCAACCACAACACGCATCCCCTCAAGCGAAGAGTTCGCTTGCGATTGCGCGTGTTGTTTGGCGTTCGTGTTCATAGGTGTGCCGCTTGGGTCATGCCCTCGATCAGCGAATGGAGCTGATCCATATAGTAATCGAAATTTGTGCGTTCGTGTGCCTTGGTGCGGGCAGCCAACGATGCAGATGCGTAGGCCGATTCATCAGTCAGTAAATGGTCGAGTGCTTTTTCCATCGCTTCGATATCGAGATAGGGAACAACTGCGCCCGCGTCCTCTTCAACAATTTCTGGTGCGCCCCCTGCACCATCAAAGCAAAGCATCGGCACGCCCCGCGAGAGCGCCTCAAGCCCGACAAGCGGGAACGGGTCTTCGCGAGAAGTAAGTGCAAACACATCGCACGCTTCAAATGCCGAGCCGACTTCAGGCAACTGCCCGACAAATAAGCACCGATCCTCAATGCCCGCGCTCTCAATATCATGACGAGCCCAACGCATATCCGCCGGGTCGCCTGCACCGATCCATACGAACCATGTGTTGCAAGATCCATTGTGGGCAAGGTGTTTGGCCGCCAGGCGGATGAAAAGATCCGGCCCTTTGCGCGGGTGGACTGTGCCGCACCCGAGTACGAGTTTGGCGTCTTGCGGGATACCATGCTTTGCGCGAAACTTTGCTTTGGCCTTCGCGTCATTGAGTGGCGTCGAGTTGTGCGGGAGATACCCCGGATAGACCACGCTGACCTTGTCTTTGTCCAAATCAAACGCATTAATCATCGCGTTGCGCGAGAAGTTACTCACACACACACACCGTTGCGACGCGTCGACAGCGTTGCGGACATTCTCTGGCCCATACGCTTCCATCGAGGTAACAAGCTCGTTGATCAGTGTTAGCACTGGGATATTTTGGGCTGAGAGTGCTTTGGCTGCCGGCGAAGAAACAACACTCGCGCAGATCGCAAAGGCCGGTTGGAGAGGAGCAATCGATTGGACGACTCCATCGAGTGCTGCTTGAGTCGATCCAAACTTTGAAACCTCATCGGTGATCGTGATACACCGCGCGACTTTGCAGAACTCTGGTTCAAGCTCGCCGCCACCAAGCAAGATGACATACGGCTCGAACTCCCCCTTGGCAGCCACATGGCGCACAATCTCAAGGAGTAAAAGCTGCGATCCTGCGCGGGCAGCATCGTGCGAAACAAACACGGCAGGAGTGCGTGTTCCTGTTTGATTCCGCCTCAAGCCTCGCCATTGAACCAGCGGGCTGTTTTCGACAATCGCAGTCTCAACATGCCCGTTCGATGCAGGCTTGTTGTGTGTTGGCTGAACCGTTTCGATTGCGCGAAGTACGCTCTGGGCGAGCTTTGGTTGTCGGCAGGCGATGGTGTTGAGTGTTTGGTTACGCCGAACAAATCGTTTGAGCCGATCGGTCAAGGCAGGATCTTCCTTGGTTGGCGTAGCTTCGATGACAACATCGCTTTTTACGAGCCTGTTTGAGGTTGAGGACTCACGCGATGATTCATTGATCGGTTTCACAATGCTCGGCTCAAGCCCCATCGCCCGAGCGGTTGCCTTGAGCATGCCCATGCCGCAAGTTGAGGTCGGTTCAAGAACGGCACCCTCTGCCCATTCATTCCACGCGTTGATAAACACAAGGTTGTCATGCACGCCGTCGTCGGGTTGGCGTTGATTGATCGCGCTGCGTAACCACGCTTCATATCGCAAAGGCGTAGCACCTGTAAAAATAGACGCAGAACTCATCCGCCGCGCGGTGTTGTCCCATCCAGGATTCACACACCTGTACAGTCGATAGTTGGCCTTAATCGGATTGCGAATAAGTTCTGCCGCGCCTGCTGCCCAATCTAACACACGCCCGTCAAACGCCGGATCAAGATTCGTCACCTTGTGCGTGATCTCTGGAGCCGGGAAGTGGTGAGGCGGGAACTCAATAGCCGCATCAAACCCAAGCGGGCGCGGGTCATCGGTTCGGAACCGTACCGCACAAAGATGGATATCGCCAAGTCCTGCTCGGCGTGCTTCGTCACGCCAGACCGCAGCGGTGTCTTGCGCATTGGCCATCAGATCGGCACGATACACCACAATCACAGGCTTGCCATCGACTCGAAGATACCGCTTGTCCTCAAGCGTGGGAATGAGATCGAGGAAGAACTGGCGATCCGACTGGAGCGTATGCTTCTGGTGCAAAAGCACTTCTTGCTCAAGCCCATCCCATCGTCGCGTCCAGTTTTCGTTCGCCCAGCAAATACAAAACGGCATCGAAGGCTCATCAGAACTGAGCAGGTCGTTAAGCGGTCGTTCAAGCACCCGCCGGCCATTAAACCAATAGTAGTGATAACAAAATGCGCCGATCCCGTGCTTCTGTGCAAGCTCAGCTTGGTGTCGGCGCACTTCAGGAAGCCGAAGATCGTAATAGCCAAGATCCCCCGGAACCATCGGCTGATCATGCCCGCCAAACTGAGCCTTGGCACGCGCAACATTTCGCCATTCTGTAAATCCTTCGCCCCACCATTCGTCGTTCTCAGGAATCGGATGGAACTGAGGCAAGTAAAAAGCAAYYGCYKTMRTYTTYKYAYSCTGAACCGGATCAACCTCGACAAGCGGAAAATCGGCAGAGGAACGATCACGAATATCAATCAATACCTGCGAGAGCGATGAGCCGTTCGATGAATCAATCGTCGGTTCGGCTGTGTACTGATTCGCCGGCGTATCTTCAGTAGCTGGCAGAGGTGCAAGATCGGCTTGACGAATGGTGCGTTTTTCAAGCCATCCTGTCCGAAGATAATGCACAAGCGGATTCAGCCCTGATGCAGCAACATCGCGGTATGTGTTCAGGTACCACGCAGCATCAAACCACTGGGAAGGCTCGCGCCCTTCAGTGCATCCTTGCCCAACATAGTGCATTGCAGGATCAGCGCCCGCAGCAGCGACATCAGGATATTTGGCAACATACCACTGCGCATCAAACAAACTCGACGCGGCCACGAGTCGGACATCTTCAGTGAGCCGTCGGCTATGACGCGAAGGCCAATGCACGAAACCCATTGCAAGCTTCATGGGAATGCGCCAAGGCGAAACGGTTCGCTTATTGAGTGCCCGAATTTGCTCAGCCAAAATGGTCTGGTCGTGTTCCTGCTGGGCTTGGCGAACCTCATGGGCGTGTTTGTCCAGCTTAAGCTGGACATCTTGCGATTCAAACCGAACAGCAGCTTCTTGAGCGAGTGCTTGTGCGTGCTTTTTAACCTGCGCCTTCGCATCTGACTCTATCTCCGCTTGGGTCTTTGCAGAATCACGAGCGTGTTGAGCATCCGCTGTTGCTTGAGAAAGTGCCTCTTCAAGATTGCGGGTTTGGTCGAGCATTGCTCGATGCTCGTCATTCATCGCCTTGATTTGCTCTTCGAGCTTGGTGGCTTGGGCCTTGGAGTTACGAACTGATTCTTTATATTCGCCAGCCTGCTCGCCGAGTTGTTTGCTAAAGCGTTCGGTCTGAAGCAGCAGCTTCGATTCCGTGTGCTTGAGTTCTCTGGCCAGGGTTGCATTTGTTTGACGCAGCGAATGCAGTATCGCCTGGCCGGCAGCGATCTTGGCGATGTGTTGGGTATTCGCTGTTTCTGCTTGCTGAACAGATTTATCGAGTTCGCTTTGGACCACCTGAGCCTGCGCAACAAGCGTTTGGTTGTGTGTGTGTGCATCATCAGCACGATGCTCCGTATCAATCAGCCACTGGGCCGAGAGTTGGCGGACCTCATCAAACGCTTCGGACACATGATCAAACCCATCGGTATCAATCCCCTGGGTTGATACCGCAGCCTGTTCAARCAGATCAAGCGCATCGCCGACCACATTGGGCAGCGTTTGATGATCGGTCGTTCTCGCTTTATGATGCTGATACCGGGCGGAGATAAACCGATCAACTTCGTCCCCGCGTTGCTCAATCTGTAAATCCAGCCCGAGCGCATCATTGATCCGGGTCATCGTTGCTCGCCAATCAGAAAGCAAGCTCGAGTATTCCACAACCACACGAGTCATCCCCCGCGTGTCATGCTCGGCCCGAAGCACATGATCCATCCAAAGCCACATCGATCGCCCAGCATCAAACGAATCTCTCGCCTTGAGTGAGCCGATGACTTCTGCCGGATGTCGAATCGGAATCACAAAGCTCGGCTCCAGATCAAGCACCTTAAACACACGAAGCCACAAAGGCATCAGTCGGCACATCCGAGGGTCTTTAATCACGATCACCGGAGCAGGGTCATACTCATCCTCAACACATTCAACAAGCTTCTCGACCCAGTGTGCAATCTTCGATTCTGATCCGAGCTGATCAAGAACATTGCGAGCATTCGCCGGGTCAACAAACGGCATGCTCCATCCAAGCCCAAGTTCCGCGAACAACTCATCATGAACCGTCCCGATCGAACCCGGCTCCCAATAGCCGGTCTGGTTTTCGTCTGCTGCCGGGATCGGCTCGCGAGGCATCCCCGCACCCAATATCCCAAGCGCCCCCGTAAGCACACTCGTCCCGCTGCGGTGCATCCCAAGCACAACCACCACCTTGCGCTTCGCGCCCAGGTGCTGCGGGTCCAACCCGCGATTTAACTTGTCCCCCGACCCACTCGTCGGCTGATTGCCCATAGATAACCCTCAACCCTGCTCACAAAGCCACAAACACACCCCAAAGCCGCTGGGCCTATCAGAGAAGCCTTAAGAAGTATAAGCACCCTGACAAGAGATAGTTGCGCATCGTGTACCCACGAACCAACATACACCGATCCCCATTTCATGGTTGAGTCCGGCAAACGCATAGCGAACACGCCCGCGAGTGTCCGATAAGTATAAAGTTCAGAGGCGAGTTTCAAATCAGGAGATGCACATGAGAAAACAAATGGTCAATATGAGCATGTTCGCCATGAGCCTATGTGCAGGCGCAGCCATCGCACAAGATGACCCCGATTATGGGTTTGATTTCGTCACGATCACCGATATCGGCAATCGAGATACCACGCTCGAAGAAACCGTCGGCCCCTTTGGGTTCCCGGGTGCTCATATCGGGGGTGTCGATTACGAATACAGAATTGCAATCACCGAAGTCTCGGTAGAACAATATTTTGAGTTTGTCGTCGCGTATCTGCCGNTTTTTATAAGAGATCACGGATCAGTGGCTTGGCCAACTTTCTTTGGTCGGTATATCTCGCTTCATGGTGGCCATGCCAGTATCAACCCTGGGTCAGCCCTCCGGCCAACTTCTATGGGGTGGGAGTTTGCGGCTCGATATGTGAACTGGTTGCACAACGAGAAAATCAACGAAGAATGGGCCTTTGAGACCGGCGTGTACGACACGAGCACATTCACCTCAAACCCCGACGGCACGGGCAACCATCAAGAGGCGCATCATCCAGATGCTCGATATTGGATGCCGACACGCGATGAATGGGTGAAGGCTGGGTATTGGGATCCAARTAAAGACGGCGAAGGCCTTGGTGGCTACTGGCGGTTTCCGARCATGTCAAACAGCGAGCCGATCCCGAACCTGCTGCCAGAAGATGGGGGCGAACGAAACGCTGGATCATTTGTTGATGGATGGCCAGTGAGTGTCGCGTTTTTTCCAGAAGTGGCCAGTCCTTGGGGGCTTCTTGATATGGCCGGGGGGATGACAGAGTTTTCAGAAACTGTTTATGAAGAAGATATGAGGAGCTACAGGGCTTGGAGGTGGTCGCTTGGGTCTGCCTATGTTGATAGCTCTTATGGACAATCGACATCGTATGATATTTTAGGTCAAGGTGTCGTAATTAATATTCGGAGCGGGGGCGTTTTAGAGGGTTTGCGTCTGGCATCCGCGATTCGTCATCCGGCGGATCTGAATCAAGATTGGCATGTAAATTATTATGATATCTCACTCTTCATTCAGCGATTCGCTTCGGGTGATCTGAGTATCGACTACAACGCCGACGGCAACCTCGACATTGACGATGTGTTGATATTCTTAGAGCTRGCCGGGCCGTAAAGCCCCGCCCGGCAAGTAACGCAAGCAATAGCCGAGAACCTACTTCACAAACCATCAGCAACAAACCATCTCGACACACAAAGACGGATCCTGTCGTATCCAGACAGAACCCGTCTAATAATGGAGCCGGGGGGAATCGAACCCCCGTGCCGGGATAGTCAGCAATATGCCTCTACGAGTGTAGTCATCTGTTTAATCTCGACCTTGCACCGGGAGATGACGCCCTGTGCTTCGGTCCAGCCYCTCGAAACCTCCTCGCCAACACCCCAAGAGACACCAGGTATYGACCAGCYYGAWAATCKTGATCAYRGRCMCYATCARRCRTCAWGYCYRTGATCCGTRACCTGTATTAGGCYGCGAGTGCGTACTGCGGTTCTGCAGATAARTTTTTGCGTACTTTTTACGAGGCTAACACGCTCCTCGACTCGCCACACAAAGCCTTCCCTATCCGGTCGAATGCCACTTCGGCCCCGAATAAAAATCAACGCTCGCCAACACCAATCCAAATGCACACGCACAAAGATCAATCCAGCTCGCTCCCCATTCTACGCACCAAATACACATAGTGTTCTGTCAATACAAGRGATCACCACGCATCGCCTCAAGCGTGATGAAGAGGTTCGCAAGAACACACACGCCTAAACATCAGTTTTCATCAAGCTTCCGCACACAAGCTGGTCAAACAGATACACTTGTCCCGTGGAGCAAAGGAGAACGATCGTTAGCCTTCGCCCTTGTATACCAGCAAATGGCTCATAATCCTGCTCAAGTGGAAACAGGGTCTACCCAAACGGAATGATCGGAATTATGGGCGGTTTATTCTTGAGTTTTCAAATCAATCGTGTAGATTAGGAGCGGAGAACACGATTTGAATAGTTATCGTGCTCACACACATTTGTACCTCAAAGGGGAGATATCCATGCACAGGATCACCACTCAGCTCGCAGCATGCGCCGGGCTCACACTCACCGTTACGCTCAGCTCGGCTCTTGCTGGACCAATCAGCAAGACCACCAGCAAGACCACCAGCAAGACAATCGATAACGATCCGTATTCACATCGCGGCCACTATATCACGCCAAAGACATCCGCAGACAACGAAGCTCAGCGGGGTATTGAGCATTCGTCCGCACGCAAATGGAACGATGAGTTGCTCGATTCCATCCGACGAGATTTCGCTCGTCCGACCGTCCACTCACGCAACCTCTACCACACCAGTGCGGCCATGTGGGACGCATGGGCAGCCTACGACGAGCAAGCCGACCAAGTCCTCCATATCGAGAAGATGAGTTCGGACAATATCGCTGCCGATCGCGACGAAACAATCAGCTTTGCGATGTTCCGCCTCCTCCGCCATCGTTTCCTCACCTCACCCGCAGCGCTCGAGATGTTCCCTCGCTACGACATGATGATGGACTCGATGGGCTATGACAGAACCAACACCAGCGTTGTTGGTGATACACCCRCAGCACTGGGCAATCGCATCGCAGCAACCATCATCGCATTCGGGCTCACCGATGGTTCAAATGAGCAGGGTGGATTCGAAAACCTCTACTACGAACCATTGAACCCGCCTTTGCTTCCAGACTTCCCGGGTAACCCAACGATCATCGATCCAAATCGCTGGCAGCCGCTCGCGCTTAAGTTCTTTGTCGATCAATCCGGTAACCCATTCCCCTTCGGCTACCCAGATTTCCTGAGCCCAGAGTGGGGTGATGTCACTCCATTCTCACTCAACGAGAACGATCTCGAAATCATCGAACGCGATGGCGACGAGTGGTCCGTCTGGCACAACCCTGGCCCGCCACCATATTTCGAAACCAGCGAAGAGCGATACAAAAAAGGAAACCAGATGGTCGCCATCTGGTCATCCCATCTCGACCCAACCGATGGCGTCATGATCGACATCTCACCAGGTGCGATCGGCAACGCCGCGCTCGCGCAAGTGAGTGACGAATATGACTATTACAACTACCTCGAAGGCGGCGATTGGGGCACAGGCTGGGACATCAACCCCGTCACCGAGCTTCCATACGAGCCTCAAATCGTCCCGCGTGGCGATTATGGGCGAATCCTCGCCGAGTTCTGGGCCGATGGTCCAGATTCAGAAACCCCTCCAGGTCACTGGTTCACACTGCTCAATTATGTTTCCGATCATCCACTCACCGAAAAACGGTTTATGGGCGAAGGCGACATCATCTCCGATCTCGAATGGGATGTGAAGTCATACCTCATCATGGGCGGCGCCATGCACGACATCGCCATCGCATCATGGTCGGTCAAAGGCTACTACGACTACATCCGYCCRATCTCCGCGATGCGRTWCWTGTGCGATCAAGGKCAATGYWCMGATCCKMYSMTGCCKTCRTWCRACGWMGACGGCATCAACCTTGTTGATGGCGCGATCGAACTCGTTTCCGCAGATTCAACCGCTCCTGGCGAACGCCATGAGCATCTTGCTGGCGAAGAAGGCAAGATCGCCTTCAAAGCATGGCGTGGCCCAGACTACATCGAAGATGAAGAAACCGATGTCGCAGGCGTCGGCTGGATCCTTGCAGAAAACTGGTGGCCATACCAACGCCCAAGCTTTGTGACTCCGCCGTTCGCTGGCTTTGTCTCTGGTCACTCCACCTTCTCGCGTGGTGCTGCCGAGATCATGACTATGCTCACCGGCACGCCATACTTCCCAGGTGGAATGGGCGAGTTCATCGCACCGATGAACGAGTTCCTCGTCTTCGAAGACGGCCCATCAATGGATATCGTCCTCCAGTGGGCGACCTATCAAGATGCGTCTGACCAGTGTTCGCTCTCGCGAATCTGGGGCGGCATCCATCCACCTGCCGACGACCTTCCGGGTCGTCATATGGGACAGGCGATTGGTCCTGAAGCGTTTACCGAAGCACGCCGATATTTCAACGGGCTCAAATCATGCCCCGCAGATTTCTCAGGCGATGGCGTACTCAACTTCTTCGATATCTCCAAGTTCATCAATGCCTATAGCAGCGATGATCAGCTCGCAGATATGACCCAAGACAATGCTTTAGACATCAACGATGTCTTCGCCTACCTCGAACTCTACGGCAAAGGTTGTCCGTAAAGCCTCGTGGTGGAATAGTTTAACTCTTGAAACACCCGTATTCGTGCGGGTGTTTTTTTATATCGAAATCGAAGATGAAGGACCAAGATTGACGATTTGTACGATTCTCAGACAAAGTCCCATATTGAGGGGAATAAACTCAAATCTTGATGTATTGTCTCTTTGAAGAAGGTAAACAGTCGTATACCAAAGGTGAACAAATGGTGAATACAAGTCCAAATCGAAAAAACACTCGAGGCAATCTCCGCGATGCGGCTATTCGGCTCGGTGCCCGTCAAGGCATCCATGCCGCCTCGATCCGTACCATCGCCCGCGAAGCCGGCGTGACCGAAGGTGCGGTCTACAAGCACTTCGTCAACAAGGATGATCTCATCCGCGACGCCTACACCACCATCGTCAACGAGATGGCCCGCGATAAAGAGGTTCTTGTTAAGACAGAACTCCCGTTCGAACACGCCGTCCGCGCATGGGTCAAACTCACCTACGAATACTTCGATGGCAACCGCGACGCGTTTACCTATGTCCTGCTCATGCCTCACCGCATGGCCGACACGCTCGGCGAGATTTATACCAAGCAAGGATTGCTCTTCCGATCATTTATTATTCGTGCCCAAGAAAACAACCAAGTCCGTGATATGGATCCAGACCTCGCCGTCGCGATCTTCACGGGCTGCGTACTCAATATTCCTAGGCTAATCAACGAGGGCGAACTCAAAGGCCCCGCGTTAAAATACGCCGACGAAATCACAGAGACCATGCTTAAGACTTTCGCAATCTCGTGATGATGTAACAAATTCAGAGGGGGACTCACGCTGTGCATGCCAGTGCGCAGCGGCGCGATCGGTGTGCATTGGTGCCATCCGCGTATCCAATGTCTGGCGACAACGCTCAAGAGATAACCACACATCAATGAGCAAACTGGAGATCACTATGAACATGCACAAAGCACTTTTCTCAACACTCACCGTGTTGGCCATCGCAGGAGCATCTGCAAATGCCGAGACAATCTCGGTCACCATCGAAAACACGATGTCATCGGGAAGCTTCTTCTTTACACCAGTCTGGATCGCCGCACACAACGGCGGGTTCGATTCATACGACAACGGCGCACTCGCATCCAACTTCCCCGGGTTGACACAACTCGCTGAAGGCGGCGACACCGGCCCAATATCGAGCGCATTCTCCGCGAGTGCTGCAGGATTGGCAGGCGGAGCGCAAGCAACGGTTGCAGCGAGCGCATTCATGGGCGACGCGCCTGTCTATTCGCCTGGTGAGTCCGCAACATTCAATCTCGATGTTGGCGACGCATCGATCAACCGCTACTTTTCCTACGCATCGATGATCGTGCCTTCAAACGATCTCTTCTTCGCCAACGGCAACCCCATCGAGCATGAACTCTTCGATCTCGTCGGCAACTTCAACGGCGATCTTGTTATCAATATCTACGGGCGCGATGTCAACGACAACGGTTCGGAAGTCAACTCGGCGTCGGGTGGGGCGGCATTTTCAACCAACGGCGGCATCTCCGTCGTCGAATCAGGGCTCATCCGTAACTTTTTCTCCGATGGCGGAGATGTTGCCTATCTCGATTCATTCATCGGATCAGGAACAGCAAACGGCGCAACCATTAGCTCAGCATTTGGTGCCAATGACATCATCGCAACAATCACAATCACCCAAGTTCCTGCGCCAAGTGGGGCCTTCGCACTCCTCGGTGGCGGGCTTATCCTCGCTCGTCGTCGCCGCACGAACTGATTCATTTCATCACGCGCAGGGCGTGTTCCTATAAATTGCTACATATCGCTTTCTCTATCACCTGTTGTTTTGGGTGTGGGACGGAACCTTCGGGTTCCGTCTTCTTTTATGTATATCCTTGATCATGCGCATCTCCGTCATCATCCCCGCCGCCGGCTCGTCTACACGATTCAATCAAGCCAACGCCGACGCGCTTGATATTCTCGGAGCACCCAGGTCCAAGCTTGATGAAGATCTCGGCGGCAAGACCGTCCTCCAACGCACCATCGAACTCTTCAACACCCGCGATGATGTCTTTCAAATCATCGTCGCCGGGCCGTTCGATGATGACGCATTCGCAACCTTCAAAGCCCAACACGCCGATCGGCTTTCGTTGCTCGGCGCGAAGCTCGTCCAAGGCGGCAAAGCCCACCGATGGGAATCGGTCAAGGCTGCACTTAAAATCGTTGATGACACTTGCACCCATGTCGCCATCCACGATGCTGCACGACCCGCAACAACCCACGAACTCATCGACCGCATTTTCGACGCCGGGGCCAATCATGCCGCCGTGATTCCAGGTGTTCCTGTAAGCGATACCCTCAAACGAGTCGATCCCGAACCAATCGAAGACACAGGAAGCATCGATCAGGTTGCTGCGATCTTGGGTGCCGATTCCAAGCCTCCGATGTTTGTGGTCAGTGGGGCGATCGAGCGTGCCCATGCGTTGGCCATCCAGACGCCTCAGATTTTCGAGCGAGAACTCCTCCTTCGCGCCTACGCCCAAGATAATTTGAGTTCAACCGACGATGCCGGTCTCATCGAACGGCTTGGTGAACAAGTCATCGTCGTCGCTGGCGATCCAACCAACATCAAACTCACTCACGCCAACGAACTCCCCCTGCTCCGCGCCATCATGGGCGTAAAAAAAACCGCTTCGCGTCCAACGCACAAGCGGTTTTGAATCTCTCAATATCTATCGAACACTTAGTACCGACGCACGACACCCTTGACGATCCCTTGGATCTGGCAGAATTTCACGCGGATCGGCTCAAAGTCCGGGTTCGCGGGCTGAAGCCGAATGTGGTCGTCTTCCTTATAGAATGTTTTGAGCGTGGTCGTGCCGTCTTCGAGTAGTGCGACGACCCGGTCGCCGTTGTTTGCGACCTGGGCGCGTTCAAGAAGAACAAGGTCTCCATCGAGAATGCCCTCGTCACGCATCGATTCGCCATCGACGATCAATGCGAAGGTTGATCCTGTCCCATCTACGGTCGAGAGGAACTCGACAAGATCAATTTCGTCCGCATCGGCGACCTTCTCGATCGGATATCCAGCTGCAATCTTGCCCACAAGTGGGAACTTAAGCGGGCGCGATTCATCAGGAACCGCAACGCCCTCAGCGATTGATAAAGAGCGAGCCTTGTTCGCTTCGCGGACGAGTGCACCCTTTTTGATGAGGGCTTCGACATGTTCGAATACCGTGACTTTGCTCACGCCAATCTCGTCGGCGAGTTCCTGCATCGTCGGGGAATAGCCACGGCGAATACGCGAATCGCGAATTAACTGAAGAATGCGGAGTTGTTTGGGTGTGAGGTTCATGTTGCCCATCCTTTCGAGCGGTTTGGTATCGAGCAGTTTTCAAGCTGCTGCTGGTCTGCGCGTGTGTCGAAGTCGTCCCAATAAGTTGTCCAAATGATCGCTGCGCCGTCGCGATTCGATCACACTGTGTGCTGATCTGTTTCTGTGCCACCATCAACAATCCGATGATCTCGGTTCGTCCCAGTGGGCGATTGTCTTTTCTCGTCGCGTCTCGTCGTGTCATTCGCCCTGATCCGGTGGTGGCGTCGGTGTATTCCGAAACGAAATCGCCGCCGGGCCCGAGTTGTAAGAGTGTCGAAGTCGCGTGTAGTTTCGTTTGATTCCGGGTTTGTAAAATAGTCTGTCTCATGCTTCGATTCCTGATCTGTTCAATGCTCATGTCGAGCGTTGTCTTTAGTTTGATCGGGTATCGTCGCCTGAAAAAATGAACCTTTCTCTTGTGTCTGTTTGGTATAAGATAGCCAATCACAGGCCGGACGGCAAGGGAAACACAGTGATTTCAACAATTTACACCGCCCGAACCCCAAAAATGAGTCAGAAAACCCATACAAAATCCATGCGCAATCTTGGCCAATGAACCCGAACAGGTCTTTATCGGACGCGTTCGAACTTGCTACCCATCCGTCGAACCCTGCCTTGGATTTCGAGCATGGTGAGTTTCGCACGAATCGATCCGGTATCGCTCGCCATGATCTCGGCGAGTTCATCGCCGGTGCGAGGCTCAGCGAGGGCTTCAAGAATCGCCCGCGTGTCGTCATCAACATCACCAATTGGGTCTGGTGCCGCCTGTGACTTTGAAGCTGGTCGATCGAAAAGCTCGGGCATTGGCACGGCTGGGTTGGCCGTCTTCGCGCTGTGCGAACCTGTATAAAGATGATACGCGTCACGCTCAAGGATCGAAATCACATCGCTGGGATCAGTCACCAGATGCGCACCAAACTTGAGYAACGCATTACTCCCCATGCTCGCAGCCGAATCGATCCGCCCAGGAACCGCCATCACTTCTCGACCATGATCTTCCACAGCATGCTTGGCGGTGATCAATGCTCCAGATTTGAGCCCGGCTTCGATCACGACTACGCCGAGCGAAAGCCCAGAGATAATCCGGTTGCGTCCGGGGAAGTTCTTGGCATCGGGCACCGTGTTGACCGGAAGTTCAGAGATAATCGCGCCGCCTTGCTCGACGATTTCATCAAAGAGCCCCCTATTTTCAGGTGGATATACCTGTGCGATCCCACATCCCAGAACCACCACGGTTCTGCCGCCCGCTTTCAATGCTCCGCGATGGGCAGCCGTATCGATCCCCTTGGCACCACCGGAAATCACACTCAAGCCCGCGCTGGCAAACGCGCCAGCAAAGCGGGATGCTTGTTCGCTGCCATAGACGCTGCAAGATCGTGATCCGACGATWGAAACGGTGTATTTGTTGATGGTCGTGTGATCGAAGTGCCCTCTGATCATCAAGATCGGCGGCGCACTCGGTGTTTGGGCAAGCATCGGCGGGTAGTGGGGATCAAGAATCGAGACCACATATGCACCAGCCTTGGCAGCTTGTTCGAGTTCGTGATCGACCTTTTCGATCGAACTATGCAGGTGTTCAGCGATACTCGTCGCGGTGCTGTTCCCGATTCCTTTGACCCGCGAAAACTGCGAAGCGGTTGCTTTGAGCACTTGCTCAGGTGATCCGATCGCATCGATGAGCTTTGCGATCCGAACTGGTCCAAGCCCAGGCACCATCGTTAATGCCAAGAACGAACGCGCTGTGGGCGAGCAATCACCGGGAAGTGGGGGACGAGATTGGATCGGTTCGTTGGCCACGCGTTTGGAGTTATTCTTTGAAGTGATCCACAGGCAAGAGCTTGCCATAGCCTTTGCCTTTGGTGGATTCATGAGCGCCAAGCAATCGGACATACACCTCAAGATCGATATCCGCATGGATATCAGTGAGCAATCGCTTCTCGACAATCGCTTGCGGATACATAAACGCCGGATCTGGTCGGCGGACGGTGATGAACAATCGGGTGCCGCCCGCGATGAGCTCATCGCGATTGATCAAGATCGACCATCCCGAGTTGGGTGCTTGCATGATCAGAAGGTGCTGGTCGTTGAGTATCTCAAGCATGACCGGAGGCACATTATGTACCGGTTCGTTCATACTGATCTTCTGCTCACGCAGCCGAGGGCGATTGTTCCAGACAGAACACCCGCTCATCGTCAGCAAGGACGAACCAAGAACGAAGGCTGAAAGAGTAGCGAGAATCGATTGTGTGCGCATGAATGGTGTCCCCGATGAAAAACGCAAAGCAAACAGGCGGTGTTTGCCTGTTGTATGGTAGCATGATTATGCGAACTTTGCGATTGATATTGCTCAGAGATACAGATCGAGCAGCTGACCCGTTGCGGGGGCTTGCACCTGATGCGTTGTTTGCACCTTTACAGGCGCCATCGCGATCGGTGCGACGGGAAGCACTTCGCCAAGTTTTGGAAGCAGGGCTGGGCCGGTGGTCGACTCGAATGTATCAACCCCACGCGAGATGCGAGGCTGATCGATTGGATGAGTTGGACGAACGGGTTCGATCTCGGTGGTGTGCGCGAGGTTCTCCGCTTTGAGCATCCGATGGAAAGGCACCACGCCCGGAGGCGAATCGAAAGGCTTGGGCGTCGGTACAACTGTCCGATTTGGCGTGACCAAATGGAGTGGGTTGATCGAGTTTTCATATCTTCCGATGCTCATCGCTCAGACATGTTGCACGGGCTGTGCCGAGCCTAAGCGTCCGAAAAGAACACGCCTGAGCATCACAAGAGGATAAAGAACCCCAACTCCTTCGCGGGTCATGACGGCGTGTGGCGTTGGTGCAACAGACTCGATGCGTACCATCACCGCATATGTCACCCGCGCCGATCCAAACCGATGATCTTGATTTTGAGCTTCCCAAAGAGCTGATCGCGACCAAACCAGTCGAGCCCAGAGATTCATCTCGGCTTTTGGTTGTCCAACGCTCTGATCCGAGTCGGCTCGAACATCGTTTGTTCTCGGATCTGCCCAGCTTGCTCGAGCCTGAGGATCTTTTGGTGTTTAACCGCTCGCGCGTCGTCCCCGCTCGACTGGTAGGCGAGAACGCTGCAAACACCGGAGGCAAGTTCGAAGGGTTGTATCTCTACTCGATAGAAGAAGCGGATGAACACCCTGTTTGGATCGTGATGCTCAAAGCCAAGCGCACCAAGCCCGGAAAACGCTATCGGCTGACGGATGCCAATCACCATGCAACGGAGATCGTCATCGAACTGATCGAGAAGTTCCCATCTGAAGGGCCGGGCGCATGGAAGGTGTTGGTGTGCGGGGCGGATGAATCGGCTGGGTCGGCCGGGTCGACCGAGTCGATACTGAATGGTGTTGGGCACACGCCTTTGCCTCCCTATATTCTCGCCCAGCGCAAAGTCCGCGATGAAGATCCCGGCGAAGCCTACGACCGGGCACATTATCAAACCGTGTACGCTTCGGATCATGAATCTGGATCGGTCGCGGCTCCAACCGCGGGGTTGCACTTCACGCCTGCGGTTTTTGAAAACCTGACATCCCGATCTGTGCGCACAAGCGAGGTGGTGCTTCATGTAGGGGCAGGCACATTCAAACCCATCGAGACTGATACGCTTGATGCGCACCCGATGCACGCCGAGACTTGTTCGATGGGCAACTCTTCAGGGTTGTTTCCGAGTACTGGCAGCCGACGGACCTTTGCGGTTGGTTCGACGAGCGCTCGAACGCTCGAAAGCTTCGCACAGCTGCACGAAACTGATCCTGTGCTTCCCCAATCGTATTCGACCAGGATTCTCATCCAGCCCGGGTATCGCTGGCGTTGGGTCGATGGGATGGTGACCAACTTTCACCTTCCGAGATCGACGCTTTTGGCGATGGTCGCGTCGATGCTCGAAGTTCCGGGCAAGGTTGACGGCTTGGAACGCATTCAGGCGATTTATGCACAAGCTATCCACGAACAATACAGGTTCTTTAGCTATGGCGACGCGATGCTAATCTTGCCCTGATTGATCTTGTTCAATCATGGGATTTGTACGCAGAACACAATGATCTCGACGATGTACAATCCATCGAATGAATCTGACCGAACTGATCGCGGGGATGGATGTGCGCTGTGTTACCCAAGGGGTAGACCTCGATGCTATCCGTGTGTGCGATCTGACAGAGGATTCACGGACAGCGGTGCCTGGATCGTTGTTCATCGCTCGCCTGGGGACGAAGTCTGATGGGTGTCGATATATCGAGCCTGCGATTCAGTGCGGGTGCGTTGCGATTGTGACTGATCGCGTGAGCGTTATGGAAGACATCGAACTGGGCATGCACTCGAAGCTTGCGATCTTTGTTGCTGATGATGTGAAGCAGGTCGGGGCCCAGCTTGCGGAGCGATTTTATGGCTACCCGGCGAAGCAGCTTGTGATCGCAGGAATCACCGGCACCAACGGCAAGACCACGATCACGCATTTTGCCCATCAGCTTATTGAAGCTGCGGGGGTTGGGTGTGGGTTGATCGGGACGGTCGAGATTGATGATGGTCGTCAGCGGGCGCGAGCAAGCATGACCACGCCTCCAGCCGTCGAGCTGAGCCGAACCTTGGCGACGATGGTCGAACATGAGTGCAAAGCGGTGGTGATGGAAGTATCGAGCCATGCGCTTGATCAATCGCGCGTTGGGGCGATTCGGTTTGATGCGTGTGCCTTCACAAATCTGACTGGTGACCATCTTGATTATCATCAAACGATCGAACACTACCAAAGCTCCAAAGCCAAACTCTTTGGTTTGCTCAAGCCCGATGGAATGGCTGCGATCAATGGTGATGATCACGCGAGTGATGTGATGATCGATGCCTGCACTGATGGGGTAGCCGTCGTTGGCCGTAAGCAAGGCGAATCGGTTCGAGTGCTTGATGAATCGATCGAAGGGATGAGAGTTCAGCTTAACACGCCAATCGGAACGATCGAATCTTGTGTGCCGATCTTTGGGGCATACAACGCGATGAATATTTTCCAAGCAGTGCTGATCGCCCAGCATGTGCTTGGCAAGGCGGGGATCAGCGAGCCCGATCAGATACGCGCGATGACAGAAGAACTCCCGCACCTCACGCTTCCGAGCGGCCGACTCGAACATGTTGAATCAAAGGATGATGATCTGATTGTGCTCGTCGACTTCGCACACACCGATGACGCATTGGGCAGTGCGCTCGGTGCGGTTCGTGCTGTATTAACAGCCGATTCAAGGCTTTGGTGTGTGTTTGGTTGTGGCGGCGATCGAGACGCGACCAAGCGAGCACGCATGGGTGCGGTTGCTGGCGAGCTGGCAGATTCATTGGTGATTACGAGTGATAATCCGCGAACCGAGCCTCCGAATCGGATTATTGAAACGATTATTTCGGGTGTTGATAAGGTGCATGCGCACAAGGTGAATGTGCAGTCTGATCGTGCGCGTGCGATTAGCTTTGCGATCGCCAATGCGAACGCGGGCGATGTTGTTTTAATCGCAGGCAAGGGGCACGAGACCGAGCAGATATCGCCCGACGGAGCGGGCGGCACACGCAGCGTCCACTTTGATGATCGCGAACACGCCCAGCGTGCGCTCCGCGAACGCAGGCTTCGGAAATCAGCGGAGGTTTCTGAATCATGAGTGCGTGGACCTACGAGGATATCAGGATCGCAATCGACGGGGCATGGGTCATCGAACCCAAAGCAGATGCTATCGAGTTTGCTGGCGTAGCGATTGATACCCGCGAACTCTCACGCGGGCAAGTGTTCTTTGCGTTTGCTGGTGAGCAGGTCGATGGGCATGAATATCTTCGCCCAGCATGCGAAGCCGGCGCGTCGGTTTGTGTTGTGAGTGATGTGTGCAAAGTGGCGAGCGATTTGGGAGTTCCTGTATTGGTTGTTGATGATGCGCTTGAAGCGATCACCAAGCTCGCAAGAGCATGGCGAAAACAGCTTAAGGCAACAGTGATCGCAATCACCGGCTCCAACGGCAAGACAACCACCTGCCGAATGGTGGATGCTGTGTGCGCACAAAGCGGGTCGTCGTATTGTTCGCAAAGAAGCTTTAACAATGCGCTGGGCGTGCCGATCACGATACTCAATACGCCGATCGATGCCAAATATCTTGTTGCCGAACTCGGTACAAGTTCGCCCAGCGAGATTGCGGCGCGTGCCGAATTAATCGATCCAGATATCGCGGTGATTACTTCTATCGGATCTGCCCATCTCGAAGAACTCGGCGATCGGGCTGGCGTGGCGAGGGAGAAAGCTTCGATTATTCACGCACTTTCTCCAGGTGCATCTGCCGTGGTCATTGGCGGCGTGAATGAGCTCGACGCTGTGATTGAAGGCAAGGAACAAGAACTCAATGTGATTCGAGTGAACTCGGATCGTGTGCGTGTCGTTGAAACAGATACGGGTTTTACAGCCTTCGAGCTTGATGGTGTTGCGTTTGCGATTCCGATGCTCGGCACCCATAATGCAATGAACGCGGCGATGGCGATCGAAGTGGGGCGGCTCATCGGGCTTGATGATGATTCGATTCGTATTGGCTTGAAAAATATTGAGCAACCAAAGATGCGATTCGAGCGTGTTGAGATATCGACGCCAACCGAGCCGATCGTGATCTATAACGATGCGTACAACGCGAATCCAGATTCGATGCGGGCAGCACTCGCGACCTTTGATTCATTACAGACGAAGTCGCCAAAGCTTGCAATTCTCGGAGACATGCTCGAACTCGGTGGGCATTCTAAGACCCAGCATCAATCGCTCGTTGAAGAACTTGCTCGCTATTCATCAGTTCGCCGGGTGGTTCTTGTTGGAAAGTTGTTCTCGCAAACAGAGCGAGATGCAAAGCAAGTTGAAATCGTTAAAGCTGCGGATGATGAGGCGATGAATACCATTGCTTCGATGATCAAGCCTGGCTCGTGCGTATTGCTCAAAGGATCACGCGGCATCAAACTCGAACGGATCGTCGACGCACTTCGTGAACACCATCACACTCGCCCAGACTCTTACCCAAAGGCTCATACTTCCGCATGATCTATATCCTCTTTGAACTCTTGCAGAACCGGATCAAGATCGAGCTGTTGTACAAGCTCTTTTCGATCTTTGATCAGGTACAGTTCCGGGCATTGCTCGCAGCCGGTTTGTCGTTTGCGATTGTTGTGCTGATGGGTAAGCGTGTGATTCGTTTTTTAATCGCGATGAAGATTGGCGATGGCGGCGAGACCGATTCGGAACTTTTGCGCGAGCACGCAGCAACCAAAGCCAATGTGCCCACAATGGGCGGCGTGTTAATCGTTGGGTCGATCTTTATCTCTACCTTTTTACTTGCGGATATCCGAATCAATCGCGTGTATCTTGGGCTTTTTACACTCATCTGGCTCGCGTGTGTCGGCGGTGCTGATGACTGGCTCAAGCTGACCGCATCACGCAGAGGCACCGGACGACAAGGCTTGTATTCGTGGGAGAAACTCGTTTTCCAACTCGGGATCGGCGCGATCGTAGGCTACTTTTCCTATCGCTATGGCATGCTCGCCGACGGTGCAGATTCGATGGCCCATGTGCTCAACTTGCCATTCCAAAGATCGTACGAACCTGGTACAAAGTTTGCTGCGAGCGGGCTGATCTATCTGAGCATGCCTGTGTTTATTTTTATCTCGACGATGATGATCGCCGGGTTGTCCAATGCCGTGAACATTACCGATGGGATGGACGGGCTCGCGTCGGGCACATCGTTGATCATTACCTTTGGTTTGATATTGCTCGCGCTCATCGCGGGTAACCAAGGGGCAGCTCAATATTTGTATGTTCCGTTCGTACCTTTTACAGACGAGCTCGCCGTGATGGCAGGCGCGATGGCGGGGGCGTGCTTGGGGTTTTTGTGGTGGAACTGTAAACCCGCACAAGTGTTCATGGGCGATACCGGCTCGCTCGCGCTCGGCGGGTTGATTGGGTACATTGCGGTGATGATCCGTCAAGAGTTTGTCGTCCTGCTCATGTGCGGCGTGTTTCTTTTCGAAATCGGATCGGTTATTCTGCAAGTCGGATGGTTCAAATATACACGCATCAAGACGGGGACCGGGCGGCGAATTTTTCGTATCGCGCCTTATCACCATCATCTTCACCAAGGCGGGTGGGCAGAGAATCAGGTCGTCAATCGGTTGTGGATTATTGGGATCTTATTGATGGTGCTGGCGATGGCGTCGCTCAAGATTCGATAAGTATCCGTGGGTATTTAATGATGACTCGGTCTTGGATCGGGCCATGCATTCCAGGGTCGATACGGATCTCTATTTTCTCGGTGTTCTTTGGAAGCTCGGAGTTCATCATCTGTGAAGGATGATCGGCATTGAGTTGTACGCGCAGAAGTTCGGTGCGTTGCCCGGTATATGAAATCGCAAAGACCTCAGCGATGCAGTCTGTCCATGTCGAGATCGCGGCATCAAGTTCGCACGCGAATCGCGTTGAGCCTTTGGCCAGCGGGTACACAGTGCGAACCGGTGCGTGAAGATCAATGCTCGAAAGCACTATGTTGGCGGTGTTTTTAAGCACGGTCGGGGTCGGTGTCCATGATCGATCGCCGGTAGGTTCGATCAGTTCGGGCGTAATCGAAGCGAGCGAGATCACACGCTTCGATGGGTGCAAAACCGTAATGCCAGTCGCCGAATCAGGATCGAGCAGCCAGATGTTTCGATCGTCTTGGGCAAGTCCAATAGATTGCGAATCAAGCCGAACAGTTAGCGGATGCTGGAAATCAAAGTCGAATGCAGAGACACGAAGATGCAAGTGGTCATTGGTCGAGATATACATCCCCTCAACACGCTCGGGGATATTGGCAAGCGAGATCGATTCGATCTGATCAAGATTCAGGTGGATTGTGTTGCGATCGGTTGCGATTGTTGTCGATGGTCCGATCGTTTCGATGAAGCCTGTGATCGTGTCGCCTGTAGATGTTGTCACGATGTCTGTGTCAGCGATACCCTCGGCAGTTTTGTTYAGCGGCGAGTCTGAAACAATAGAGATCTGTTCAAGAGGGATCGATGCAAAGCCTCTCTGTGTTGTGCCGGTCATAATCGTATAGCTCATGCGGTCCGGGTCGATAGAGTTGCCTAGCGAACCGGTGATCACTTGGCCATCAACAAAGGTGATGAATCGTTTGTCGTTGGAATCGATATCAAGAGTGAGATCAGGGTCTAGATTTGAAACCGTATTCGCGGGAGAGGCGAAGAAGAGATCGCCAGTTGGCCAGTTGTGACGAATACCAAACTGATCAATAGTGATAACTCGTTGCTCGTCTGCTTGAACAATGAGCGTTTCATGAAGCTCAAGATTGCTCGYGCAGAGCATCCATGCCGATGAGATATCTTGCGCAATAGCAGGAGCAGGTGCGAGCAATAAACAGAAAATGGAAGCTTGGATATATCTCATATAATGCTTAGGATAGAGTCTATTTCTGAAAAATGGGTAAGTACCGCTTGGGCATTTGGAGAATGATCAGAGCCATCGCGGTGCCGTAGGGCTTGCCAACGGATCGATCATCCCACGAGCCTTCATCGTTCTGCATATCGATGAGTTGCTCGCGAATCGCAGGCCACCACAACGCCCAGTGTTCGTCGCCGGCGAGGTACATCGCTTGCACGGCATAGTACTGTCCATAAAAATAATGTGATCGAGAGGTCGTCGCCTTTCCTGGAAGAGCATGCGTTTCGAGATAGGCAAGTCCTTGCTCGATGGCGTCGTCTTCATAAATTCCCGCATAATACAACGATGCGATTCCGGCTGCGGTTCTTGGCCATGCGCTATTGCCCGAGCCGACTTGGTATTTGAATCCGCCGTCGGTGTTTTGGCATAAACGAACATACTCGACCGCGCGATCAATCACTTCGCTCGATACTTCGATTCCGGCGTTTCGTGCGCTCCGCAACGCCATGATCTGGCAGATCGTCGCCGAGATATCCGCATCATACGGCACCGGGTTGTATCGCCAACCGCCTTCTTCGTTTTGTGTCTGTTCGATCATCCGCACGGCTTTGACAAGGGTTTCGTGGATGCGCGTGGTGCGTGCGTTATCGCCGCCCGGCGTCATGCCGTAGACTTCGCCAAGGAAGAGCGCCGCGAATCCGTGTCCMTACATYGGSCCRTTGTTTGCTTGCGAGGTGATCAATCCGTTTTCTGCGGTTGAGTTGAGAATGAACTCCACGCCTCGGTCTACCGTGTCACCATATGGCCCGCGACCAGGAATGTGCCCGTCCGCCATCAATGCCAAGCATGCCAATGCGGTGATGGCCACATTTTTTCCAAAGCGTCCCGACTCCCAAGAGCCATCATCGAGTTGTGTGGTGACAAGATAGTGAATCCCGCTGGAGACCGCGTCATCCAATGCGGGCGTGAGTTCGTCGGCCATTGCAGTGTTCTGTACGCTCGCATCAATCGTTGTTTCTGGCTGGGCATGAGAAAGCTGGGCACCAGCAAGAACGATCGAAGCAATAATGACGGCTGGTTTGTGCATCATTCATCCTCCGCCAACGATTTGTAATACTGCTCGGTGATTGCTCGGTACAACTCTGAGTATTGATCCGCAATCCCCTGCGAGAGCGCATCGCGAATTCGTTCGGGCAGCGATCCCCAGCGGACCCCGTCTGGCGCGATCTCGTCGCCGGGCTGTGCATCCGAGCTGCCCCCGGGCATAGATGAATCGCCGGGTTGATTCGATGGATCTGAGCCTTCGCCGGGTTGCTGGCTTTGTTGTTGCTGATCGGGTTGTTGCTGGTTCGAGCTTGATTGCGAGGGCGAGGATGACGAGCCGCCGCCACCCGCGTTGTCGTTGTTTGCAGCCTCAATGACCTGATCGAGCATGGTCAAAATGTCTTCTTGAAGGCGTTGCGTTGGAAGCGAAAGGTCATTGTGTTCGCTGATGCGCAACGAGACCTGGTCCATCATATTGACCGCACGCGTGAACGCTTTGCCGGCTTGCTTTGGATCAAGCGCCTGGTCGAGTGCCGCATCATTGGCATCGATGACCACCTGCTCCTTGGCATGCCCATCGCTATCGAGCCCGAGTAGCTCGTCGAGCGTTGGCAATGGATCGCCCGGCCCAAAGGCGATACACGCTGAGCAAGTCATTGCGGAACACATCATCAAAGTTGACCATCGATTCAGGTTCATGGTTCAATCAATCCTTCCTCTGGTTCTATTGTCGGTTCTATCGGCTCACTCATCGGGTCTTCAAGAGCAGGTTGATTGTTGTTGCTCAAATCTTCGATCAGCTTGCGTCCATGCTCAAAGAGCTGACGCTGGAGATCTGCGAGGGATTCAATATCAGTTTGGTTTGCAAGATCAGGATTTTCCGAATACTCCCGTGTTTGCATCGCAGCAAGCTGTTGCATTGACCGGAGTAACTTAAGTTGTGCGACCGGCGGAATCACCGGCTMGTCGCCTGCAGAGCCAGAGCCGCTCGACGAGCCGCCCTGTGAACCATCATCAAAGTCGTCGGAGTCTTGGGCGGGTGATTCGTCAGAAAGCACCTCGACAAGTGTTGACAATATCAGGATTGACGAAGCATGCAAGTTGATTACGCGCTGTTCGATTTCGCGTCCAGCGAGCCCGTCAACAATGCGGGTCATCGACCGATCAAGCTGCGTATGTGCCAGCGTGAATACGGGCGCGTCGCCAAGCTCTTGGGTTTGTTCAAGCAACTCGTTCATTTGTTTTTGAAGATCACTCTGAGCAAGACCGATCGCCCGAGCGTTCGCGCGCTGTCGACGATTGAGCGGCTCGCCAACCATCAGTTTGGTCTCATCTCGCAATGCGATCTGTGTTTCGAGGGCCTCGCGATATGAATCTCGAAGTTCCGTCCGTAGCTGGCGTGCCTGACGATCGGCCGCCTGGTCATCAAGCCGCTCCGCTTCTTCGAGTGCACTGTTGAGATTTAACAAACTCGATCGTTCATGACGATCGGCTTCGTCTATAGCTGGAGGCGATTGACGCAGTGCGTTGATCGCATTGGTCTGCGCGTTGGCCGCTTGCGTGATCAGATCCGCAATCGAACGCGTTTCAGGGAATGCTCCAAGGGCATCATCGCGTACCGCGAGCGTGTTGCCAACAAGTACAATCATGCCCGCGTCCGCACCGGCATCATCGATATGATTGATCTGCGTTTCTTGCGATTTGATCAAAGCCTCGATAGATTCGATGATCGTCGCAAGCTCTCGGCGAAGTGCGTTGTCGCGGTTTTTGATCATGTGCTCAAGCTCTTCGAGCATCTCATCAAGATCTTCAAGAACCTCGGTCTGTGATTGTGCCGCAGCCGATGTTTGGTTTGATTCGATCTGCTCGCTTGCCTTTTTGAGCCGTTGCTCGATCTGCGCACTGCGTCCTTGCCGAGCAGCTTTTCGCAAAGCCTCAGCCTGGGTTGGATCATGCTCTTCGAGTTGCTCTGCATGCTTGTCGAGTGTCGATAGCGCATCATGAGCATCTTCTGCCGAAGCAGTTTGGCGTTCCATGATACGATCAAGGGCAGACTGTTGCTCAGCGGTMAGTTGRTCAAGACTYTTGCCSGCTGTTTGGGCRGTGAGTTCTGCGGTGTCATCACGAATCGCTTCAAGYTCRTCKCGAAGCTGTTGGATAGATCGCAATGCGAGCCAAGAATCTTGCCCACGATCAAGCATGGCGACGAGCTCGCCAATCCGATCACGAACCAGCCGCTGATTCTCCGAGGCTCGCTCATTTTGTCCACGATCAAGCTGATCGCTTGCGTCCTTGCCTGCCGTGATAGCTTCATCAAGAATCGAGCCCGCATCTTCTAAGAGCGATTCGAGCGGGGCATCATCGAGCCTATTGCGTGTGCGGAGTGTGTTGAGTTGTTCAATGGTTTGCTTGTTGGCACGGAGCCGATGCGTGAGCGAGCGTTGATCCTTTCCAGTTCCTGATGCACCATCGCGAAGTTGCTCTTGAAGCAACGCTTGCTGCTGGTCAAGCTGGCGCATCGCATGATGGATCGGCCCGAGCCCGTTGCGGATCTGCTCGATCAACTCAAGATCTTCAACAATCCGAAGCACTCGGACAGATGATTCACTCATCCCAATCGCATCTGAATTACTGCTGTTGCTACTTTGAATATCCCACGCTGTACTCGTGATCCAGATCTGATCGCCGGGCGTTGGTGACAGAGCGCTTAGATCAAGCGAATGGATCAGTTGCTCGCGGAGACTCGCAGGGAATTCTCTGCGAACCAAAACAACACCATCATCTATAGGCTCATGCGGAGCCCCAGAAGACTCGGCAGGAACCTTGGCAATATTCGCACGGAGTAATCCGGCTTTGAGCCCAAAATCATCACTCAACTCCGAAGCGAGATCAATCAAGGCATGGCTCGATACGGTCTCGTCTCGAACAGGTTCGGTGATCGTTGCGCTCGGGCCGAGATCATCTAAAACACCAAGCGATAAAGCGATCGGCTTGCGGACAGGAATCCCAGATGTATCAACAACGCCCGGCTCGATGCGAACCGAGTCGTGAGCAATCAGCTCAAGCCGAATCGTGTTCGGTGTTGGCTGATCAAAGCCCACGATTGTATTGGTGCTTGTGAGTGAAAAAATCCAATCAGGAGTCGTATGCTCGGGCAGCTCAACAGGCTTAGAAAAATGCCAAATGATCTCGACTCGTGACTCTGCCAAAATGGGAGAGACCACCGCATCGTATGCGCTGATCGTGCTCAGGCCGGCCTGCACAAGATCAGAAGCGATGATCTGTTGGGCATATGAGGGAACAGAAACTTCGAGTGTTGTCTCCAGAAGCTTGGGCGGGCGAACAAGCAAAATCTGTTGTGTCGACGATTCGTCATCGCGTGTTTCGATCTTGTATTCAAGTACAAACGAATCGCTTTCGATGGTAGACGCCACACTCTGCGCATCGATCAGTTGCTCATAGATCGGTGAACCAGACTCATCATTCGCGTGCTGGGCAATCAACAGCGTTTGCGTCCAATCATTGATCGCCGCGCCGGGTCGACCATCTTCAAATACAAGAAGCCGCCATGAAACAGTGGCGCGTGCATTTGAATCATTGTGCAAGGCCGATCCAATACGCGATCGGATCGGCACAGCGATATCAATCGGTCGGATAGTCGTCTCCGTCACATCCACAATCGCAAACCGCATTGGCCAACGCATCTCTGACCAAGGCGCTAACGCGCGAGTCGCACCAATAGTTACCAACTCGGGCGATTGAAAGTTCATCGCGCCAACACCAAGAATAATCAAGCCGCAGAGCAATGCCGCATGTGTGATATCACGAAGGTTGATGATCGACGGATAAACACGCGAGTCCTTTGAAAGAGTCAACCGATCAGACAATCGAGATCGAACGGCGTTCAAAGCCGCCGCGGCGAGTTCTATCGTGATGGGATCCGTGTCCTGGTCGTTCACCTGCCGATCGAGATCCGCAGCACTCGCCACAAGCCCCCGCAATGATGGGTCTTGGTGTTCGATTTTCAACGCAACATCTGTCTCGGTGACCACAACAGACAATGCGGGCTTGATGATTCGCACCCAGCACCAGCCGACGATATATACCATTGCCCCGAGCGTAATGAGCCGAACGCCCATTGGAAGCCGTAAAAAATAGTCGATAAATATAAGCCCAATCAACACCAATGACAGAATCGAAAAGCTCGCAAGCACGCTCCGAAGAACAAGTATCAATCGAACCCGCGAGCGAACCGCCCGCAGGTGCGCAACCAAACCCGCGACATCTTCGCAGCGCTGGTGTGCATTCAAGTTGATGGATTGGTCATTCATAGAGTATTCTTGTATACGCGATCATCGATCCAAAGGATGCGGCTGATCATGCCAGCCGAAGGATTCGCCTCCCGATCCATTCTATGGTCAATAAAAGCACCAGAAAGATCAACACAACCGGGCGATCCCACAACGATGCTTGGTTGGGCGGCGATGTAATCGTTCGCATCCGATTGGGCATCTGTTGTGGGATGGTTGCAAAGTCTTCGGGTTTGATGAGCTGCCCGCCAGTAGCGGCTGCGAGTTGTGCGAGCAATGCGTGATTCGTGTCGAGCACCCGAGATTCGGCGCTGTTGGCCAGCACCCGCGTGCGGGTTGTAATCTGCTCAAGCTCCAAATCTAAACGCACAAGCGACGCATCAAAGGTGCCCGGGTGTTCAGGGATCCAAGTGCCAATGCGTGTATCGCCCGATCCTCGAAGCGTGATCGTTGTCGGCTCATCGAGAGCCGAGATTGATCGAACTTCAACACGAACCTCGCTTGGCATCGTATCGATTTTCGCCTGATCATACAGCCGAAGCGTGATCTGTGCGGGCTGTCCAGGAGCCGGGTTCTTTGGCGAGATACTGAGCGATCCAGATGCCGATCGCCGATCAACCGTCCCGCGACCAAGCGTCCGCACAATCGGTAGCCAGAACCGTTCTGGAAGATCCTCGCCCCGCCCATAGCGCCAACGCCAAATTTCATCAGTCCCCACAAAGATGCTCCGCCCTGCACCATAGCGCATCATGGTGATGATCGGCGATTCCTTATTACTCGAAACAGACCGCGCCCGAGCCAAAACAGAAACCCCAGGTTTAAAACTGCTTTCATCAAGATCGATCGCCCATTGGAGCTTCGACCAACCAGTCGAAGGTTCACTGAGCCGATCAAACCAGCCGGTGCGAGCATCATCAAGCCCAAGCACGCCAAGCCGATCCGCTTCCTCGGTCGATCGCATAGTCACCGCTTCGTCCCAAGCATGAACAGCCGATTGCGAGCCGCCAGCATCTCTGTGCATCGGCAGCAACGCAGCCAAAGGCGAATCGAGCCATGCGCCGGGCGYWGAACTTGGCCCTGCGATCCAAAGCAAGCCCGCACCATGCCGGGTGATATGTTCGAGCAAAGTTTCGAGTTGTTGGTCAGAGAATAGCTGCGGGCGAACATCACCAAGAATCACCACATCGATCGGCTCCCATTGTTCAAGCGTGGTGGGCAACGCAGCGATCAACTCGTCGCCCTCTTGCATGTATCGCCTGCTCGATGACAAAAGCATCGAAGAACTCACGATCGACCGCTCACGCAAAAGCAAGTTCTTGAGGTACCGATGCTCCCATCGAGGATACCCATCAATATACAATACCCGCATCGGGCGATCGACCACACGAAGCGAGATCGCAGACTGATCATTCGATGGATTCAAATCAATATTCGTCCCATCCGTTTTTCCATCATGAATCACTACATCAAACGCCCGCTCACCAGTATCAATAGGCGTATACGAAAGAGAGACCCATTCATTGACTGGTTTGGCCGAGTCCTCGCCAAGCCCAAGGTGTTCGTGGGTGATGATGGTCGAGTCGATTACCTCGCCGGTTCCATGATCAACAAGATCGACGCGCATGCTTTGTAAATCAAGCTCGTCGCGCGTCACACCAGCAGATCGCAGCAGCACACGGATCGGCACCAAATCATCAGCAAACGCGGCCTGTGGATACTCGACCTGCGAGATTCCGATATCACGAACAGGTTTATTCGCGCCGAGCGCGACCGCAAAGATCGGGATCTGTGCGCTCTGAAGTTCATTGATCAACTCAGGATCAATCGGCTCAAAGCTGCGCCCGTCGCTCGCGATCACAATCGAAGAGATCGGCCGAGCCGCTGCTTCATCAAGTGCGCCTCGGATCGCATCGTTCAGGTTAGTCCGTTGTCCGTTTGGTTCACCAATACGCTCAAGCCCGGGCGTGTGCCCAATCGAGATCATAGAGTTCAAATCTCCAAACCCCATCCATACAACATGCTTGCGATCAGCAAGCGCATCCCATTGCGTGCTCGCCCCCTCGATCATCTTCATAAGCTGATCATCACGCGATACAAGTTCATCTGTTGCGATTGCATCACGCGTGTGCATCGAACTCGATCGGTCCAAAAGCACCATCGCCCAATCTTGTTCGGTTTGGATGCTTGTCTGCTCGATCATTGGACCCATTGCCAATGCAAACAGAACAGCCACGCCAACAAACCGAACACTCCCGAGTGCTGTCCGAATCGATTTCGAGCCGGGGATCGATCGATACGACCACCACACAATCCCAGCCAAGCCCAACAGCACCCCAGCGACAATCCAAGAATCAAACGAATGCACAAAGCTCAGCTTTGCATCGGGCGAACCAAAACCAAGACCKYYWTYGSTRMNGAGTSYAAAYANCMWATTSRKYASCNTSATYSAKNGCWSCNGYTMMNAWWMACCTGCGTGTGATAAAGCCGAACAGAAAAGAGCCGGGCAAGAATCAGTTCAAGTAACGCAACCAACCCCGCAGCCATCAGCATCCACAACGCGATCGATACGCCAGGAGTCGATGATTGGAGTATCGAATCCTCATCTCCCGAGCCGCTCGTGGGTGCTTGGGCTACCCAATCTATTTGCCCTGCATTCACGCTCGCTAATATCAACTCCGAGAGTTCATCCTGACTCATCAAATCGGTCTTCGCACCGCTGGCATCAGGAACGATCACCACAAGCCCGCGCGTCGTGCCTTGCGAATCGAGTTGAGCAATCACACCCGCCCGCGATGTGTTCTCAATCGATCCTGATTGGTTCGGTTCGTTGTTGAGTGAGAGCCGATGACTTGTAATCACCCAGGGATCATTGGTTACTCGATCGCCAGCAACCAGCACAGGCATCGATGTTCCGATGCCAACACCCTGACGAACCATTTCATTCATCATCGCGACAAACATCGGCCGAGCCATCAGGTTCGTCCAGCTCAAATCAAAGGCCGACCCAAAAACCACCACAATCCCACGCCCATCTTGTCCAGAAGATTGCACCGCATACGCCGATCCGTCTGCAAGTGTTGCAACCAAAGACGCCGAATCAGAATCGGCGTTCCCAAGCGAGAGCGATCGCATCACCAATACCGAACGGGCAAGCTGGTCATACTCAAACGCAAGCCCCGCAAGCAATCCATTTGGTCTAGCAGGCACATTGTTCGCTAAACCAATCGCTGGATCATGCGTTTGTACAGATGCGTTGCGTCCGATTAGTCCTTCCGCCATAGAATCAATATGATCAATCCAATCGAGCGACTCTGATTCGATATCTGGCGTGACGATGATCAGCATGCCTGATTTGTTCAATGTAGAAACTCGCTCCCAAGCAGCGTCGTCGAGCAGACTCGGAGCAAGCACAATCAACGCGTCAAGGTTTGGTACGAGCAACCCAGACGCCCGCGATGGTGCAATATCCACAATCGAAACGCCCATCGATTCATTGTCGCCGGGCGACAACGCTGCTCGCACCCAGCGCGATGCAGAGATGCCTGAAGTGTTGTCGTTGGTTTGTGTTTGTTGATCAATCACCCCAACACGAATCTTCGTCCGCGTCGCAAGAGGAATCAGCCGAGCGTTATCGCGTAAGTTTGCGTCATCATCAATCGTAACCTTGAGCATCGCTGTTCGTGCGCCGATCGCTTTGATCGAACCCGGATCAATCGCAAGAATCGCACTGAGTTCTTCTTGCCCAGGCTTCCATCGAACAGTGCGTTGGCCAATCACTTTGCCAGCTTGATCGATATGCTGATTCCAAACGCGAATGGTGCTGCTGGTTTCATCAAGCCCTTGAATACTAGATCGAACAAGCTCAACACGAACACCCATCGGAAGCACCGTCCCCGAATGTATCACCAGCGATCGGGTCATGGTTGCACTGGCAATGCCAATATTCTCAATCTGATCATGCTCGATCGAACGCATCAGCACACGATCAAACTCGCCTTGTGTATTCGAACTGGTTTGGATATGTTCAAGCCCGCGCCCAGTTGTTGCCATCACCAGCATTCGTCGAGTCGGTCGATCAGCGTCCGTCCCGATCGCCTTCGCGCGGGCAATCGCATTCTGTAGATCAACCGCCGAATCCGTAGGCTCAAGCTGCTCAATCAATCGCTTGATTGTTCCCAGGTCCGAACTCTCAGGAATAACAATCCCCGCAGTCGGCATTGCCAAACCAATCAACGCCGCTCGATCGCCTTTGGCCGAGTCAAGCTCACTCAATGCACGCAACGCAAAGCGTTTGTTCTTCTCAAGAGAAGTTGTTCCACCCTCATCAAGCGCAGACCCGATCGACTGATCGATCACAATCACCATCGTTGTCGGGAGCGTCTTGCTCAACCCAGACCCAAGCATCAAAGACCCCACGCCCATCGCGATCAACGCGAGCAGCAAGCACCGCAACGCCAGCAAGATCAGTTGTTCGATCGTCAGTATCCGCCGACGCTTGCGGTACGCCTGCTCAAGAAACCGCATCGCCCCCCASGGGATYGGGCGRCGCTTGCGYTTGAGCAGGTGCARAATAATCGGGATCGACACGCACGCGAKACCAAACRCAAATAACCCGGGATGAAGAAGTGTAAAAGGCATMRGTATTYTYTAGGCTATCGCGCACTCCTCATCGAAGACGCCGCGTTCCGCCGAGCSACRAACTTGGCRAGCGTYGGSCCRAGCCAYKTATGCGTAGACACCACCTGATGATCGAACCCAAACGAACGGGCATACTTCGACACCAGATCAATGTGCCCGTTGATAGCCTCAAGGTAGTCCTTCTTGAGCGCACGCGGATCAATCCGAATCGTCGGCTCATTCTCCAGCCCCTCAAACGCTGCCGGATCATCAAACTCAAACGAAAGTTCCGCCTTATCCAACACCTGCAACGCGATCAGATCATGCCCACGATGCTTCGCCTTGGCGAATGCAGCCTTGATGTTCTCAGGATCATCAAAGAAATCACTCACAATCACCAGCAAACATCGGTTCGTCACCTTCGCCAATATCTGATCCATCGTCCGCAATATATTCGTTTGTTGATCAATCGGCTGTGTCGCCAGCGTATCGACAATCTGCTTCCAACTCGATTTCCGTGCCGAGCGTGCCACCATCGCGCCGAGTTCATCGCCATACACCGCCAGCCCAACGCGATCGCCCTGATGAATCGTGATGTATGCCAACGCCGCAGCCGTCGCGGTCGCATGGTCAAACTTCGACCAGTTCGGTCGGCCATCGGGTGCCGTCTCGCTCGCCGAGCCCGAAGCATCCGAAAACAACCTCGACCCAAACTTCATCGACCCCGAAGAATCCACCAAGATCACCAGATCCAGCGTCGTCTCCTGCTGATACTGCTTGACCATCAACTTGTCGGTGCGGGCATACACCTTCCAATCCAGATGCCGAATGTCATCGCCAGCCACATACTGGCGATGCTGAGCGAACTCGACCGACACCCCCGCATAAGGCGATCGATGCTGCCCAGCCATCACGCCTTCAACAATCATCTTCGCCCGCAACTCCATCGAAGACAGCCGAGCCAGCGTCTGCGGATGCAGGTATAGATGCGGATCAATCTTCGCAGTCGTCTCAGATGTCACCGTGGGTTCAGCCATCCCTGAATTGTACCGGCTTAACTCCCCAAGGCTGCCAATTTACCCCATCACTTCCCACCAATCTCACCATCTTCCGTGGCACACCCGTCCCGCCTGTGTTCTTGCCGCATTCCGCTGGGTGCCATGGCTTGACCGTCTTGGGCAAGCCATGGCTTTGAATAACGCGCAGAACACCAAGCCACTGCTTGCCCAAGACGGTCAAGCAGTGGCACCCAAAGAAGACAATCCCTATCATTTCATACACATTGACAGGATGGGATACATTGGAAGAGAGTAAAACAGAACAACCAAAGCCAGCGAGATGGCAGTCCCCAAGCGTCGTGCTTTCACCATCTTTCGTTGGCATGACTGTAGTGGATACGAAGAATGGTGCGGAATCGCTCCTCAACCAGACAATCCCGTGGTATCGCATCCGAATCCATAGTTCGCAAGGCACAACACTCATTCGAATGATCGATGATAAAGGCAAGTTCATAAAAATTGACGGCAAGGTTGTCCAAATCAAGTTCAAAGGTACCGGAAAACTCTCTTCCCGCCTCCAAGACCGAGCAGCTCGAAAATGGGCCAATGAATCCGACGAGCCGATTCAGTTTCAGCCCATCGAGGAATCCATGTGGCTTTGGGTTCCATTGTTGACGCTGATGGCCGGCGGGTGCTTTTATTTATTCTTTCCCGTAATCAAGAAGATGCCGAGTGGCACATTTTCTATCCCAATCGGGCAGCATCAAATATTGGCAATAGTCGTCTTGCTTATGGCTGCGGGAATGTTGTCATTACCGGTTATATTCATATGGAGTATGCGCCCGCGAAAGCGGAGCTTTATCGACATCGACCTTCTGCCGACGGGCATTGTCGGTACCACTCAGGCAGGTGAAGTTGTCACGCTCATCTTTGACGAACTTGCCAAGTTCAAGTTGAAGTCTGGCAACCCAACACGGTGCCGGATGAAAACCAAGGACAGGCAAGTTTATTGGATGGTCTTGCCCGGCCCAATCAATAGCTTTGCTGTTCGAGCAATCRATCCATCGGACGAAACGCAAAGGGAGAGCGATGCTATTGCAGTYCGCTATATGTATCGCCAAGGAATCAGATTGCTGGTCCTCGGGATAGTGCTCGCAWCAATCAGCTACGCATTGATCAACTACCTCGCTACCATCGGTGCCATCCTTCCAGCAGATGTGCGATTGATCAGAAGAGGAATGATCGGATTTTCATTGCTTCTTCCTACATGGGCGGGCTTTGCCTTCATCTGGATTGCATGGAAAAACTCTCCCGTAGGCAAACGGACTCTCAAACGATTCAAAGCAAGATTTTTCAAGTCGAAAGACAAGGATACCAAAAACACCGCTCCCTAACTTCCGCTATCATCTCCCCATGGCCACAATCAACGATCGAGTCCCCCTCTCCAACATCAAAAAAATCGCCGTACTCACCGGCGGCGGCGATTGCCCCGGGCTCAACGCCGTCATCCGCGCGGTCGTCAAAGACGCCATCAACTGCGGCATCGAAGTCTACGGCATCGAAGACGGGTTCCTCGGACTCATCGAAGACCGAATCCGGTTGCTCTCGATCGATGATGTCTCCAACATCCT
Source organism: bacterium (assembly GCA_002401225.1). GTDB lineage: Bacteria > Planctomycetota > Phycisphaerae > Phycisphaerales > UBA1924 > UBA1924. The sequence continues at coordinate 4,847 of NVSM01000017.1, read as the reverse complement.
CACCATGGGCGGCACCATCCTCGGGTCCAACAACCGATCCAACCCCCAGCGATACCCGATGGGCGAGGAYAAAGACGGCAACATCATCTATAAAGAYCTCACCGATGTCTGCGTCACSCATCTCGAAATCCGAAAAATCGAAGCACTCATCGTCATCGGSGGCGACGGCACCATGTCGGTCGCCAARCCRATCACCGATAAAGGCTTCAACTGCATCGGCGTCCCCAAAACAATCGACAACGATCTGTATGGCACCGACATCACCTTCGGCTTCCAAACGGCTGTCCATGTTGCCACCGAAGCCCTCGACCGTGTCCATTCCACCGCAGCGTCTCATCATCGCGTGATGGTTGTCGAACTCATGGGTCGCAACGCCGGTTGGATCACCCTCCACGCTGGGCTTGCCAGCGGTGCCGATGTGATTTTGATTCCCGAGATCGAGTTCGATATCGACAAGATTTCCGAGTATTGCCTCTGGCGWTCGCAACGCGGAAAACGCTTCACCATCATCGCTGTCTCCGAAGGCGCCAAGCCMAARGGCGGCRAACARATCGTCGATCGMATCGTCGAAAAATCTCCCGATCCAATCCGCYTSGGCGGCGTCGCCAAATGGCTCGCSATCGAAATCGAAGAACGCACCGAGATCGAATCYCGCTATGTCGTCCTCGGSCACACCCAACGCGGCGGCACCCCCGTCGCCGGCGATCGAGTCCTCGCCACCCAGTTTGGCCACCACGCGATGCACCTCTTAAAAATGGGGAAAAGCAATCGCCTCGTCGTCATGCAAGGCGGCATCCTCGGCGATGTCGATATCCAATCCGCCGCCGACAAACAACGCCTCGTCCCGATCGATCACCCTCTAATTGCAGCCGCAAAGAGCGTCTATACAAGTTTCGGCGATTAACAGTTTTTTATATTCCACAGCGCATAAAAATACCGCGATCAATGTCGCGGCTTGTATCGTGCTCAATTATTTCTAAGGCTGCTGCGACCCCATCTGATTCTCAATCCGCTCAAGATCATCCATCGGCGAGACAACCCGCGTTGGTGCTTGCGTTGGTGTCGGTGTCGGTGTTGTGCGAAAGAACATCGCATAGCCCAACAAGATCGATGCCAAGAAAATCGTCCAGATCGCGATGTACCCGATCGAGTCGCGCACAGCCGCCGGCTTGCCCGCGACAGGTTTCGAGAGCAAGAAGATTCCGCGAGAAAACGCAGGCCCGCCTTTGGTTTTTGCAATCTCATAAGCCTGAAGCGAACGCGTCTTGCTCACTCGGAACAAAGTCTCCCAGATCGATTCGATTACTTCGTCTTTGTCTGCAATATCAATATCGCTGACAAATCCTTGGCCCGGCAACTTGCTTGTATCAGCCTGAGTCGCTGCGGGCACAGCACGGATGGATTCAGGCACGCTTTCTTGAACTGGTTTCGTTTCAGGCTCTGCGTTGTGTTCTGTTTCTGAATCGCTCGAAGTTTCAACGGAGGTTTTTTGTTCAGCCTCAGCTTCAACACCAGGTTCTTCATGAACCGACTCTGCGGCGGCATCTGTAGGCTCACTATCTGGAGCAATTTCATCAATCGCTTCTTCTTGAAGTTCTTCATTGAGCGAAAGCTGATCTAAGAGCAGCGAAGAGTCAATCGAATCATCAATGCTCGAGGAGTCAACAAAGCCGCCATTGGCATCTTCAAAGTCGCCCATCAATAAATCATCGCCAACATTGGCCAGTGCATCATCAAGATCGCCAAGCCCAAGATCGTCTTCGATCTCGTCTACCACTTCCTGAGTTTCTTCCTCAGCCGAAACTTCCGTTTCAACTTCTGTTTCGACCAAAGCTTCGTCGAGAACATCGTCAGCAATCTCATCTATTTCTGTAGCTGCCTCTTCGATCGCTTCAGAAATCTCTTGAACTTCTTCCACTTCGGTTTGATCAACAACATCCTCTGGTTCTGGCTCAGTTTCAGTTTCTGCCGCTTCTTCGATGAGAGAGTCATCGATTTCGCCTGCGATTTCTTCAGCCGATTCTTCAACACTCGTTGGTGTGCTTTCGAGTTCTTCATTGATCGCATCCAGAATCTCTTCAAACTCTTCGACATCATCAGCAACCGGGGTCGAGTCAATAACAACTTCCGCTTCCGCTTCCGCTTCTGCTTCTAATACCTCGTCCTCAACAGACGACTCTGCAATATCAGCAATCAAATCTTCCGAGAGCCCCGCAAGAATATCTTCATCAATCGCAGGCTCATGATCATCATCGATGTCATCAGTGGGTTCTGTTTCAATCTCGGCTTCAACAATCGGCTCTTCAACTTCATCTACAGCCGGCTTGTCATCAATAGCTTCAATCGGTTCGTCGATCTCGTCAAGCAAATCGCCAATCGCATCTTCGAGCAAGGCTTCCGTATTTTCAGTCACCGCATCAAGAGCTTCGAGCGCATCATTGCCAACCTCATCAGCAGGTTCACTCTCAGATCCAGGCTGATCGTCATCAACAATCCCATCAACCGCATCATCAATCGCCTCGACAACTTCCGCGCTCGGGTCGTCAAGCTCGTTAAGCAGCTCATCAATAGACTCGTTCAGCTCCGAGGGCTGAGGATCAGATTGGGGATCTTCGTGTGTCAATACATCGCCATAATCGTGAATTTCCGCGCCAAACTCAAGAGATATCGGCCGTAATCTCACCAATACCTTCTCCATCGGCCCGACCTACCCTTCCATAGATGCCCAACCATCACCAAATCCAGCACCATCTCGTATTCTCGGACCTTGCCTCTGCCTCAGTCAACGATCTTATCGAACTCGTCGGCCAAGAGGTTCACCACGCAGTCCGCGTCAAACGCGTCAAAGAAAACCACACAGTGGGGGTCCTCGATGGCACCGGCACCACCGCCACCGCCACAGTCCACAGCATCGCAGGCTCACGATCCAAACCGGCCCTCACCCTCAAAATCACTGCTCTCGATCATCACAAGCCGGTTTTTCCTGCGATAGAGGTCTTCGCCGCCCTCCCCAAAGGCGATCGCCTCGACCGCATGATCGACCAGCTCTCCCAACTCGGCGTGACCAAGTTCCGCCCGCTCCTGTGCCAAAGATCCCAACGAAAACCAGAAACCGTCCGCATCGATAAACTCGAACGCATCGCCCTCGAAGCCGCCAAGCAGTGCCATCGCCCCTGGGTGCTCAATCTCGACGAGCCAATCACATTCGCCGATGCAATCAAAGATCCAGATGCGATTCTCGCCGATGCTTCGGGAAAGCAAGCGGTGCAATATCCCTCGCCCGCCCGCGTTGTACTCCTGATCGGCCCCGAAGGCGGCTGGTCAGACGAAGAGCGGGATCAGATCAATGCAACCAAAGTGCCTGTCATGCGGTTTGGATTGTTCGTCCTGCGCATCGAAGCCGCCGCGTGTGCCGCGTCGGCTATTGTTCTCTCAAGTATTTCAAAACAAACGCCATAAACCATCGGCGAGCGAAAGATTCATCGAATGAATATTCATATCAAAAACCTCATCATCATGATCTGCCTCATTGCATTGGCAACGACTCTGGCCAACGCCCAAAGCATCTCCGGCGAACACAAACGAAAAGCCAAGCTCGCAGCCGAACGCGCTATTCAATACCTCGAAACAAGACAAAACCAAAGAACACTCGGGTGGGATGATGATCCAGAGTCATTCGCRCTCCCCGCAATCACCGGGCTCGTTGTTCAAGGGCTTATGCTCGATCCGGGCGTCGATGAAAAACATCCGCTCGTCATCCAAGGCATGCGCTATATCCTCACCTACGCCAAAGACGACGGCTCAATTCATGGCGGCTCGCTCCCAAGCTACAACACCGCAATCTGTATCTCCGCACTCGCAAGCGTTCGAAAACCAGAAGCCCTCAAGGCAATGCTCGCCGGGCAGAAGTACCTCAAAACACTCCAGTATTCAAATACCAATTCCAACAACCCAAACGATCCCGGATTTGACGAACCAATCACCATCAATCATCCATACTTCGGCGGCGTAGGCTACGGCAAGCACGGMCGRCCMGATCTCTCGAACCTCTCSTTCTTCMTCCARGCACTCCACGACWCWGGRGTSTCCACCMAMGAYCCCGCCTACCAACGSGCRCTCGTSTTYCTYWCACGCGTGCAGATGWMCGAYGAAGTCAACGAKATGCCMTACGCCGACRGCTCAKMSCAAGGCGGATTCATCTAYGCCACSGTWCCCGATMTYGAATCAGTCGATGGRAWAGCCGGGCARTCMCAAGCWGGATCGATTATCGAAACCACCGCCGACGGCCAAGAACTCACCCGCCTACGCGCCTACGGCTCAATGTCCTACGCCGGGTTCAAATCCCTCGTCTACGCCGACATCGACCCAGACGATATCCGCATGACCAGCGCATGGAAGTGGATCCAAGAAAACTACACCCTCGAAGAAAACCCAGGGCTCGATATGCAAGGCTACTACTACTACCTCTGCACCATGTCCCGCGCCCTCGACGCCTTCGGCGTTGAAGAAATCAACGGCCACAACTGGCGAGAAGAAATGATCGACAAGATCGTCGAACTCCAGTTTACCAACGGCGCCTTCAAAGTCCTCAACCCAAGATGGATGGAAAACAACGACATCCTCATCACCGCCTACGCCCTCATCGCCCTCCAGCACGCCGCACACTAAACCGTACTCCATATTCCAATCTGCTCTTCTTGCCCCTCCCTGCGCCCCGCGGGGAGGTGGCCCGACGCAGTCGGGACGGAGGGGTGTCTTGACTCTTTCGGCGGATACTCCGATTCTTTCAACGGGTACTCCCGCACAAAAATAATCTCCTTATCGCCTCCCCCGGGCCTCCGGGGGAG
>NVSM01000016.1 GCA_002401225.1 bacterium | reverse complement strand
GTCGCGCCTGTGTCTTCTTTATTCATAATCCCAAAGACCACAGGCGAGACGCCTGTGCCACCAGTGTAGGGAGTTTCAACAACCACTCCCTCACCCTCGCGGCTCGTTGGGACAGGTTTCCTGTGGGCGGATCCTGTTGGTGTATCTACAGCGTCTGAGTCCGATGTAGGTGAAAACTTCAAAGACAACAAGGCTTATCGGGAGGCAAAATAGAAAGGCATTCCAGGCGAGCATTCGATAGATGATGATGAGCAAATGGTCACGATCCAGATGATCACGGTCTATCGCTATGCCGAGAAAGAATCCCGTGACAATCACCGTGCCAACTGCCAGCGGGATCAATATGAGTGCAGTCGAGGCATATCCGGCCAATGCCCAGGACACTTCTCGGTCAACCCGGTATCCACGCCGCTTTGCAGCGAATCGGATCCGGCCCGATGCGATCGCGCTGTAGGTAAAACCAAGAAGCCAGTACATCACGCTCACCACACCGACGCCGACTACCGCGCCGAACAGAGAGATATATTTGCTGACGAACGGTATCGGAAGCAAGGCCAAACTGAAAATTCCCATCGCCAACAACGGCGTAATGACCGCAAAGCCAATTCCGTCGGCTTCGTCAATTCTCATTTCGTCAATCGTCCGCTTCGGATGTCGAAACACCAGATACCAGGTCTTGATCATTGACAGAATCGAAGCCTTGCGTTGCCAAGGCGTGCCGGGACGATCTTTGGCCAAGCTTTCTTCAATGGATTTACCACACTCGGGGCATTGGGTATCAAGGTCCAAGCCTTCGAGGACATACCCGCAAGCCTGGCACAGCAGCGTGTATTCATCTTTCCAAGGCGTGGGCTTAGCCATCGGTTTGCTCCTGAGGGCGGTTTCTGTTGGCATATTTGCACCGCCGGAGCCCGAGGTAGGCGAAGAACTCGAAGAAGAGGAAGCCGGTGATTAGGCCAATCCCTCCTGTGATTGCAGTGATAGTAAAAAGTAGGTCTGCCTTATCAGGTGAATAATCTTGAGGGCTGCCCTCAATTGCATATGGGTAATACTCAAGGGATGCAGAAACTGCATATTCAAGAAGAATCCAAGTTGGGAATGCAGCGAGAACGATTATAAGCCAGCCAACCGCTCCGTGAGAAACGATAGCCCATGAGATYGTTGGRTGAATYCTTGCTCCTTTGCGTTTTCCAAATAGTTGAAGGCCTTGCGATTCGATCCATGTAAAACACGCAAAGATTGGCAAGATGATGAGTCCAGTTGAACAAGTCCATGTTGCGAGTGATGTGTCACGATTTGAATCAAATCGCATCACATCCAGCGTCTTCATTGGATGCCTCAGCGTCATCCACCAAGTCCGCACCAGCGACTTCACCCCCGGCTCCTGCTGCCAAGGCGTGCCGACGCGCCGTTCGGGCAAACTCTCCGCAATCGGCGTCCCACACTCCGGGCAAGGCCCAGCTGCATCGAGCCTCTCGATGATGTAGCCGCACTTCTCGCACAGCAGCGTGTATTCATCTTTCCATGGAGTGGTTCGAGCCATGCGAGAACAGTAGGGGGCTTGGGCCGTATACTTGCAGCATGAAGATTCAAGTAATCGTTATCTCGATCTTGCTGGCGATCGTGCTCGGCGTGCCGTTTATGATGAGTGCTGGCAAAAAAGGTACCGGGCATCAACCCGGGACGCGGACCTTGATTGTGGTGACGCCGCATGTGCCTCAGATTCGTGATGAGTTTGGGTACGGGTTTGTGCAATGGCATCAGCGTGAGTATGGCGAAGCGGTCAGCATCGACTGGCGGACACCCGGAGGCACCTCTGAGATTCGCAAGCAGCTTGAAGCGATGTTCAAAGATGCACTCAAGCGTGGGGCACAGGGCGATGGTTTCACCCTCGATGCCGACGGGGTGCTTGAACTTTCAGAAGGCACCATCCCCTTCGACATCATGTTCGGCGGCGGGTCGTTCGATCATGGCATGGTCAAACGCGGGGTGACAGTTTCGACCAAGAGCACTAATGGATCGACAACAATCAATCTCGAGCTCTCCGCTTCGATGTCGCGTYCTGCAGATTTTACACAGGCCGAACTCGACGAGATGTTCGGCGAGAACAAGATTGGCCCACAAGAGTTGTACGACCCAGAGCAATACTGGATCGGCACCRCGCTTTCGAGCTTTGGGATYGTSTACAACWCYGATGTGTTYGCCAAGTTGGGTATTGATAACCCAGTTTCATTCGCCGATCTGACCGCACCCGAGTTGGCCGGTTGGATCGCGCTTGCTGATCCGCGTCAATCGGGTTCGATCACGACGACCTTTGATTCCATCCTCGGCAACGAGGGTTGGGAAGATGGATGGCGTACATTGCGAGCCATGAGTGGCAACACGCGGTACTTTACGAACTCGTCGACCAAGCCTCCGATTGATGTCTCGCAGGGCGAAGCGGCGGCCGGGTTGGCGATTGATTTTTATGGTCGTGGACAGGCACAAGTTATTAAGGACTCCGGCGGCGGTGATCGTGTTGGCTATGCCGATCCGGCGGGCGCGGTCTATGTCGATGCCGACCCAATCTCGATCATCAACGGCGGCCCAGACTATGAACTCGCGACCCGGTTCGTCCGGTACTGCATGAGCGACGAGGCCCAAGCCCTCTGGCAGTTCAGAAAACAAGACGCTGACAATCCGCTGGGCCCCGATGGAAAACCAATGGGCCCACAATGGCACGAGCTTCGGCGGATGCCGGTCAAGCGGTCGATGTATGTGAAGTATGTCGATTACTTTGTCGACAAAGCCGACCCGTTCGAGTTGGTCTCGGATGTCAAGAACCCCGGGTGGCGTGCGGGCGTCAAGGTGATGATGGGATGCTTCGGGATTGACATCGCTGATGAATGCCGTAAGGGGTATGCGGCACTCAATGAGGCGATCGCTTCGGGTAATTTCAGCGATGAAGAACTCGCCGAGCTTGATGTGTTGTTTTATAGTTTTCCAGAGACCGAGATCGAAGGCGAGATGGTGCCGTTTACTGAGGCAACCTATCGAACCGTGCGCAATGTATGGCGAGATTCCAAAGCTCAAGCTGAGCTTGAGATTGAATACTCCGCGTTCTTCCGCAATAACTATCGAGAGATTGTTCGGCGCGTCAAAGCGAAGAAGTAAATTCTTCTATCTTAGTGGCACAAGCGTCTCGCCTGTGTTCTTTTAACTGACACCAAACAAGACTACAGGCGGGACGCCTGTGCCACCAGTATATGGACTTACCAACCGGCTTGCACTTCGTCGCCGTGGAGGAGTTTCCATGCGGCTTCGAGCATTTCTATACACCCAAACCCGGTCGCACCCGAGATCGCAAAGATCTCTTGGTTCGCATCAAGCTGCAACTCGGTACGCAGGGCATCGATCGCTTCTTGTTGATCTTCTGGGGTCATTAGGTCGAGTTTGTTGAGCGCGATCATCTCACGCTTCTCGGCAAGCTCGGATGAATAGTCGAGCAGCTCTTGGCGGATGTTGCGGTAGTTCTCGGCGGCACTGCGTGCATTATCAGGTACCGCATCGAGCACATGCACGATGATCTCGGTGCGCTCGATATGACGCAGGAAGTCGTGACCCAAACCAGCGCCGTCGGCGGCGCCTTCGATCAAGCCGGGGATGTCCGCGATGACTACTCGGCGAGCTGGATCAAGCATCGCGATGCCGAGTTGAGGCGACAAGGTTGTAAACGGATAGTTCGCAATCTTCGGATCGGCGCGCGTGACCGATTTGAGGAATGTGCTCTTGCCTGCGTTGGGCAATCCGACCAAGCCAAGCTCGGCGATGACTTTGAGTTCGAGATTGAGCGCGAAGATCTCGCCGGGTTCGCCGGGGGATGCGGTTCGCGGGGCCTGGTTGACGGCGTTCTTGAAATGCTCGTTGCCAAACCCGCCTTTGCCGCCCTTGGCGATAATGAATGAATCACCTGGGCCGAGATCAACGATTTGCTCGCCGGTGTCTTCGTTGAAGACGATGGTGCCTGCGGGCACACGGACGATTCTGTCGGGGGCACCGGCACCCGTGCATTGTTTGTTTCCGCCGCCATCGCCGTTCTCGGCTTTCCAGTCGTAGATGCCTCGGAAGTCGATGAGGGTGTTGAGCCCCTCGTCAACAGCAAGGATGACATCGCCACCTTTGCCGCCGTCGCCGCCGTTGGGGCCGCCCTTGGGCATACCTTTGGCCCGTTTGAAGGAGACTTTACCATTACCGCCGTCGCCGGCGGTGACCTGAATTCGTGCGCGATCTATGAACATAGCGGTGATCGTAGCCTGTTTGTGGGGGAGAGCGGGTCGAATGGTGCGCCGAAGATGCCGAATCGACAGTGTTTACGCGCACATTCGCCTCTGGGATCAAGTCTTGGTCATTACCGGCCGATAAGCATCACCAGAAACCACCCGAATATAGGAGCCAGCCATGACCAGTCATCAGATCAACCGTCGCGAATATGAACGATTCGCAGTCAATCCAGGCTACACCAGCGCAGGCGTTCGTGTGCATCCAGACGAGACCGCCTTCACGCGCGAGGGTCATATCTATGACATCTCCGAAGGCGGAATCTGCTTCGAACTCGATATCCCTGTGCAACCAGGTGAAACGATTTCGATGCGGGTCGATATCCCCTCGAATGTTGGCGATACCGGCCCAGGGCGTGCAGTGTTCATCACCGGCAATGTTGTTTGGTGTGATATTGAAGAGCCAGGGCCAGCCAAGATGGCGATGGTCATTACACGCTACGATCGCGAAGGCGACAAGCAACGCATGATCCGCGCACTGAGCGGCACAGGATACCAGCGAGCAGCATAATGCTTTCGTTCCAACTCGAATCCACAAACACCCTTCGGGGTGTTTTTATATGTGTGCTGGTGGTGGGTTGTCGATCGAGTACTGACTCGAAACAAGCACCAGCCATTCAGGGTTGCCCTTGCCTCGGGGTTTGCCCTTTTTCATCTTGCCGCCAAGCACCGGGCTCTTTGTCCAATCTTGCACAGCGTATCCAAGATCACCGAGTGAATCGCGCACAGCTTGGGCGATCTCTTGGGCGCGATCAGGATCAAGAATCCCGCCATCGCCGAGTTCTGACTTGTCGGCTTCATAGTGAGGTTTGACGAGCGAAATGATCCGTCCGTTGGGTTTGAGCCATGCAGCCGCGGCATGCAACGCTCGGCTCTGGCGCGTCCAACCCAGATCGATCACACCAAGATCAATCCCACCTTGTTCGATGACTTCGGCTGGTGTATCAAGATGCAACGCGTTCGAGCGTTCGTGGATGACGACGCGATCGTCGGTGCGGAGTTTCCATGCGAACTCGCCGTAGGCGGTGTCGATGGAGTGGACACATCGCGCACCGCTCTGAAGGAGGCAATCGGTGAATCCGCCGGTCGAGCAGCCAAAGTCTGCACAGAGTAAACCGGTGGGGTCGAAGTTGAACTCGCTCAGGGCGTGGTGGAGTTTGAGCCCGCCTCGGGAAACGAACACAAGCTCTTGGGAATCGCTCATTTGAGTTCCGTCGTCACGCGGGCGGTGTCGGTTGTCGGCTTAAAGACCGAATCTACGCCGTTTTCGATCGGGTCTGGCATTGTAGGTTGCGAGATCGGTGCGTGTGAGACTGGGACTCCAACGATCGAAATACCCAGTTCGTCCGCTCGTTCGAGCATGGCAAATCGATCGAGCATAATCACATCGCCAGCAGCGATTGCCAAACAGGTGCCGCCGTGCTTGTGCAGGTTTTCGAGGGTCTGAAGCCCAACGGTTGGGACATCGGATCGACGATCGTGCTGGGCGCGTGCGCCTTTGACGAGTGTCCATCCGCCGCGTCGGCACAGGTTGCCGGTGCGTTCGATCATCCGGTCGGTGCCTTCGACCGCTTCGACCGAGATCACATCGCGATCGCGGACGGTGAGCGATTGACCGATATCGAGCCGAAGCAGTTCGGTGAGCAATGGCCACACAAACTCGATGTCTGCGCGTTGATTGGAGGTCGGCTTGGTCGTGGTCATCACGCCGGGCTCGGAGAGTTGGTTCATGATGGGGAATGTTGAGTCGATGAGGGATACTCCGTTCCGGTCGAGTTCGTCTGCAATCACTTTGAGCACCGCGTGCGAACGCCTGTCATGACGAAGATGCTTGTACCACGCGACAGCTGTCGTGATATCAGGAATGTTTTTGACCAGTTTCCACTTCTGATGCATGAGCTTGGCTTTGTCTACCCGTCCAACCATGATCGCGTGATGCACGCCCATGCTGTTGAGCCGATTGCCCCATGATCGCATCCGCAGGAGCCCGACATCTCGAAATGAAGTACACAAGCCGGGGAGTGCGTCGTCGTATTGAAGGTGAAGCCCAAGTCCGTGGACCTCGTGTCCCATCTCAATGAGCCCCTTGGCGACGAAGATCGGGAGGTCGCCGCCGCCGGCGATCAGCCCGATTGGGGCAGGTGGAGGCGGGGGGTCGGGTAAGATGGCGAGTGAAGCAGCAGCCATTGAGAAGTGTTGATACCTTTATATGAATCTGTACGGAAGATGGGTCGAAACCGATTCTATGAATGACAATCTCGGCTTGATGATGGATTTCTCTGCAAAAGACTGCTTGTTAGTCTTCGCTATATCATGTTGTGGTATAGGTTTAGGACGAGTTGAGTCTATGCCTTCATTTAGCCGATAGGAAAGAATCCTATGGGCATTCGTGCAACCCCATCCCGATCACCGCTTGAAACCGTCAACGACGCTCCCGGTCAACGCCCTTGGCTTGGGGTGCAGTTTACCTGTGCTGGTGCGTATCAGCGGGTTTTCCGCAGTGCCGATGGCGAGAAGTACCTCGCSCGSTGYCCAMRSTGYGGCAAGTCGATCACCTTCCGCGTTGGTGATGGCGGATCGAACCAACGATTCTTCGATGTGTCGTGCCGATAGAGCCAGGTCGAGAACAAACCTGACGAAAGCGGATACACTCTTTCTATGGCATCAACATCCGCTCCCTATGACATTATTCGTACACAAGATGTATGCGCCCAGACTGGGCGTGCACTCGAAATCGGTGAAGAACACATCGCTGCATTGATCGATTCGCTCGATGATGAGCCTTTGGTCCGGGTGCTGTACACGCTCGATGCGTGGGAGAAAGGCCCGAACCTGCCTCCGAACACTGCACTCTTTGGGTTCTGGAAACGCACCATCCCTGAATCTGACGAACAACCCAAGCAGTTGGTTTCCGAAGACGAGATGTTTGATCTGTTTGAACAACTCGGCGAAGCCACCGAACACAAACAACTCGCTTTTCGGTACCTGCTCACGCTGATTTTGATGCGCAAGAAGAAGGTGGTCTTTGAACGATCAACCCCCGCGACCAAAGAGACGCAAGGCGTGCTGATTGTTCGGCTTCGTCAAAGGGGCGGCGAGGGTCAGCTCTTCGATGTTATCGATCCTGGGCTCGATAACGAGACGATTGCTCAAGCGACTGAAGAGCTCGGGCAGGTGATGAATCTTGATGCGGACGGAGGTCTTTGATGCGGTTTGCATTTCGATTCGTATTGATTCTGCCGATGCTGATATTGATGGGGTGCTCGTCAACGGACAAGGTCGATGTTGCCAGCTTTGGCGATCCGCCTTCGACGCTTGAGCTTGCCGAGAAACACAACCAACGCGTTGAGCCGCTCGGGACCCTCTGGGCACGCATCAGCCTGCGTGCTAAAGGGGCATACGCCAATGGCGATTCATATGAGGAACAAGGCGAGGGGCATCTGCAAATCGATAAGCCCAGCAAGCTCTCGATCACCATCGGCAAACTCGGCGAGACCTACTTCGCCTTCGGTGCCAATGAAGAAGACTATTGGTCGTTCGATCTTTCGAACGCTGATCACAAAACCATGCTGATCGGCAAGCTCGATCTGGCTACACCTGAGAAGATCGAAGCACTCGGGCTGCCGGTGTATCCGGGTGAGTTGATCGCACTGACTGGGCTTATGCCTATTGACCTGACCCGTGCCGGCGGCACACGGTGGGCAGACGATGGCAAATCGGTTGGCATTTCCGTTCCATCGCGTTGGGGATCATTCACGCTTTGGATCGATCCAAGGACGAGCTTTGTGGTTCGCTCGCAAGCCTTTGATCGGGCGGGCGAACTCATCGCGACCGCGACGCTTTCTCGGTATAAAGAATCGCCTGTGCCAGGATATGGAACGGTCATGGTGCCCGGCAAGATCGAGATCACGAATCCGAACGACAGCGGGTGGGTGCGGATCGAACTCTCTGAACCTCGGAGCAAGGCGATCAAGCCACGGGTGTATCAACCGAGGAAACTGGTGCGGGGGTATCGTGTGCATGAAACGGTTGATCTCGATGAGGTCTTCGATGATTCGCCAACAGCAGAACCTGCACCAGAGACGGGTGCTGACGATTGAAACAACAATCACTTATTCAAAGCCTTGCATTTGGGGTCTTGATGCTGATCGGGCTGCTCACGAGCAGCTCGGCATCGGCGCAGGTTCTCGTTGCGAGCAGCCTCGATGACACGCATACCCATGCCTGGGCGGTGTATGAAAACTCGAACGACGAGATTCTTCTTGTGCATCTACCGCCACGCGATGGCGATCTGGGAGCAAGAATCCCGATCGATCCCGCAGCTCCGGGCGAGCTTCACGCGGTACGGACATTAAGCAAAGTGCCCGATGGTCTTGCTGCGATTGGCAGCCGGGTGTTTATCGTGTTTCCGGCTGTAGAAGTGGGGGAGCGAACGATTCGGCGGGTGTATTCTGGGCAAGCGGTYSCYTCGCCGGTGGGTTCGGTMTGGGSRTTYRYSCCATCGGGTCGGCTCGATTCTGAGCCTGCGATTCCGGCTGATGGCGAGCTGGTTGATCTTGTTGCCACAAGTGATTCGCTCTGGGCTTTGATCAAGTCGGGGGATGAATACGCACTGATGACGCTGGGTGCTTCGAGTTGGCAAGTGGTTGAGTTGCCCAGTGTTGATATGCCAAGTTGGCAAATCTCGGCAGCTGGCGATCAGCTCATTGCGATAGATTTTGCTGATGAGAAAAGCATACGGGCATTTGGGCTCGAGGCCAATCGAGAGTCATGGACATCCCATTGGGGAGCAGCACCAAAGCGGACTGGCGAGGTTGAGATCGTTGCTGGATTGCATGGCGTATATCTGGTTGATCGAGATGAGCAAGGGGCTGTGGAGATTCGGACTTGGTCGCAAGCCGGGGTCTTTACAATCGCGACAGAGTTAGAACTGCCGATCAGCATTGAACTCGCTGCATTAAGTTCAGTGAATCGATTCGTAGGCTTAGCGAACACTGATGCGGAGGAAGCTCCGCAAGCCCAGCCAACAGTACAGGTATACGAGATCGATCTTGYGGATGGTTCGGTGGTGTATGCGGGTGACCCGGTGGTTTCGTCGCCGGTGAGTGTTGCCGAGATGCGTTTTTTGATGGGGATGATGGTACTGATTATGATCGGGGTGTTGGTGGTGGTGATCATGCCCGACAAGGCCGACGCGATGGGGATCCCGGATGGGTTCGCACTGGCCGATCCCGGTCGTCGAYTGATGGCCACGATGTTTGATGTGTTTCTTGTGTCCTTCTTGATGGGATTGCTCTTCGATGTTCGGGTGATTGAGATCATCACGCTGAGCGTGATTATCCGATCGGATACCTCGTGGTTGGTGATTCCATTGGTGTTGATCACGGGGATCACCGCGATGTCGGTGTTGGAGTGGCTCTTGGGAGCTTCGCCGGGCAAGTGGCTGATGGGAATCCGGGTGGTTCGTGGGCAAGGCGGAACGATGCAGCGGATTCCGCTCTGGGCAGCGATTGTCCGCAATGTRATCAAATGGCTTTTGCCTCCAGTCGCTGCATTGGCTTTGCTCGATCCCGAAATGCTCCACCGGGGCGATCGGGTGACAAGAACGCTCGTTGTCACTCCGATTGAAGGCTACAAAGGCGATGATCCGTCCAAAGATACCGATTCTGAGGGTTGAACCTCTTTCGATTGCTCGAGCAGAGACGATATTGAGCGGTTGATGAAGCCCACAGCCCCAAAAGTCCGATGAGAGTTATCAGGCAGCCTCTGCGCGGTGTGTGCGTTTACACACCCAAGGGGATGTTGTGGAAGGACTTTGCGTGGCGGACGAGCCAAACACACAATCCGAAGGCGTTGAGATCGATCAGGCAATTGGTGTCGATGCGGATCAATCAGCCGAGCAGGCGAGCTTTGTGATGCCTGAAGATCCGGTCGCTGCGCTCAAAACGGGCTGGCGTGATGTTTGGCAGGTGCCTGCGCTGCTTGTTGGTGCGGGGATGTTGATGTTTGGCGTCGCGTTTTCGATTTCGGGTTCGCCCGAGCCTGATATGTCGCCGACGATTACGATTGCGAATCGATTGATCGAGAACGAAGAGTATGAGCGTGCGATCGAGTTGCTCAACACCAAGGTGTATCCTTGGGTTTCTAAACCAGAATCACCAACTGCGGATAAGGTGCAGTATCACCTCGCCAAAGCCCGATCGATTTTTCGCGGACAGCGCAAGCTCCACCTTGATGACGACCGGAACCATGTCGCGATCATCCGCGAATATCTCGAAGCCGAGCGGCTCGGCGGGGCGTTGGGCCCCAAGGATGCCGCCTCGCTCGCCAAGACCTATATCGCACGCGATGAGCTTGATCAAGCGATTCAGCGGGCGCGTGGTATCCCAGAATCTCAGCGGTACCTCCGAGATTCGGTCCATCGTGAAGCGGTGAACTCTATGCTCGATCGAGTGGTTCCAGATACTGTGCCCGCGATGAACCTGCTTGCCGATATGCTTATCGACCCAAACTTGCCGGTGGCGGATCGGGTTTGGGCACTTGAAACGCAGGGGAATGTTCGTCTTGAGCAAGGGTTCGCCGAAGAAACGATCACCCGAATCTTGCGTGCGATGCCTCGGCTCGAACGCGCGGGTGTCGAAGGAAGATCTCGGCTGCATCTCATTTTGTCCAAAGCATACAACATGACCGGGGCGATGGATCAGGCGGGTGTTCAGGCTGCTCATGCAAGAACACTCTCGGTTAGCGGCGAACCTCACTATCCAGAAATCCTGCTGATGGAAGCGATCATCGAAGATTCAAAGGGCAACGCCGCTCTGGCTCGTGATCTGTTTAGTGAGATCGTGAGCAACTACTCCAGCTCGACCGCGTTGCCTTTGGCGTTGCTCGGTCTTGGTGAGACCGAGGCGGGGCTCAATGAGCCAGAGCTTTCGTATGAAGCATATGAAACTCTTGTTGATCAATACGATGCGTATGGGATCGAGTCGTACCCTTCGAGGAAGCAGATTCTCGAATCGTTACTCGCTCGGGCGAGCGATTCATTGTCTGCGGGGGCTTCGGAGGAATCGATTCGTTTTGCAACATTGGCCGATCGGTTGTATCGAGGGCGTGATATTCCCAGCGGCGTACTCATCGCTTTGGCGATGGGGCATCAGGCATCGGCAGAGGCTTTGCTCGGCAAACCAATTAGCGAGGTGCGATCGTTGCTTGGGCTCGATCCATCCAACCGCGCCGAAGTACAACGCCATTTGATGTCCGCAGCGACAAACTATCGTGTTCATGCAGAGCAGCATGTCGTCGCGAATCTGCCCGTATACGCCGATTCGCTCTGGCGTTCGGCCGATCTCTTTGATCGCGCTGGCGATCAACCAGAAGCGATCCAGGCATTTAAAGTGTTCGCCGAAWYRWTRYSWTYKSAYYSTNMGCAYRCCRAGGNSTWTGNWKYYGCNWTAGCNNAMTCKYKMCNNSCATNGRSTRANWTTMRKKCARCNNTWCGKWWGTCTATAAAGGATTGATCGCCGATCGCGAGAGCAGCGCAGGGGCAGACATCGGTCCATTTGCAGATGCGAGCCATGTGCCTTTGGCGCAGGCGTATTTGTATGATGAAGATCCATCAAATGATGCTGAAGCAGAAAAACTGCTCACCACCGCACTCAACGGCTCGATGGGCACCTCAAAGACACAACTCTTCCGCGATGCCCTTCTTGAACTTGGTGGATTGTACGATCGCACCGATCGGGCAGAACGGGCGATCGAACGCTATGACGAGTTCATCGCGCGGTATCAGGATGACCCTGAAGCCGGGACGGTGTATTTTAAACTCGCAGATGCCCATCGTCGGCTCGGCGATCTGATCGAAGCCACGCTCGATGAAGCGATGCCGGCAGCCGAAAAGAACCGCCGAATCGCCAGTGTTGCCAAGCACCGCTATGACGCGATCAAACAATATGAGATGGCCATCGGGACATTGAGTCAGCGGTCTGAAGCACACCTTGGGCTCTTCGAGTCCATCGCATTGCGAAACTCGTATTTTTATCTCGGTGACTGTGCCTTTGATCTCGATGAGTATGACAATGCGATCCGGTATTACGATCGTGCCCGCGATCGGTATGTCGCTGATCCCGCGTCGCTGGTTGCGATGGTTCAGATTGTCAATGCGTATATTGAGACGAAGCAGATTGGTCGGGCGCGAACCGCAAACGACCGAGCCAAGCGGTTTTATGAATCGGTGCCTGATACGGTTTGGGATGATCCCAACCTGCCTATGGACCGGTCCGATTGGGAGCGTTGGCTTGATTCGAGCGCGGTGCTTCTTGCTCAGTCTGATCAGTGAGTGTTTTTTGCGCACAAACTGGTGAAATCCGCGCCAACAGCCGATAACCAAATAGGCCGAGAGATCTGGGAATGGATTCCCGCGTCGGTCTCGTAGTGCGAGTGCTCATTTGAGGCTCTCTCTATAGAGTTACTGCTGAATAAGGGTCACGGATGACCAAGCCAAATCAGACACCAAAGCTAAACGCTCCCGGCGCCCGCCTGCATTCGCTTGTTGATCAAGCGCAGCTTTTGATGGATCAACTCACCGTTCTGTCGGATGGTCAGAGTGAAGCCATCGAGGGCGGCGATGTTGCGCAGATCATTGAAATCGTGAGCAAGCGAGACCCGATTGTTCATGGGTTGGTGAATATTGGCGAAGAGATCGGTGCGTTTATTGAAGACCCTGAGATGATCGCCAAGGTAAGCGACGACGAGCGATCGAAGGCAATGAGGCGAATCGCATCGATCGAACACGCAATGAAACGATTGCGCGAGCGTGATGCTCAAGATCAAATACAGATGAAAGTAACCCGCGACGCGATGGCGGAGCAGTTGTCCAATATGGGGACGAATCAGTCCGCATTGCGTGCGTATTCAGGGCGTCCAAGCACGCCCAATCCCATTCTTCAAGATCGGCAAGGATGACCCGTATGGCGCATGCGATAGAAGAGCAGGTTGATCAAAGCACCGATGCGATCGTTGATGGTCTTTCGACTACCGATCTCGGTGAGTTAATGTCCGCTTTTACAGAGGTGACGACCAAGCTCGAACGGACGCACGGGCAGCTCCGTTCGGAGGTAAGCCGATTAAGCACAGAGTTGCACCAGGCCAATGAGGCGCTCGAACGCTCGCGTCGTTTGGCTGCTTTGGGCGAGATGGCAGCTGGGATCTCGCACGAGATTCGTAACCCGCTTGGGTCGATCCAGCTCTATGCCAACATGCTTGTCGATGATCTTTCAGCGATGCCCGAGCAGTGCGAGATTGTTCGAAAAATTGGACGAGCTGTACGCGGGCTCGATGAAATTGTTGGCGATGTACTCACTTTCGCTCGAGAAATGAAGGTGCATTGGCACCCGTGCGAAACATCCGCATTGATCGAGTGTTCGCTCGAGCTGTGCTGCGCAGAGATCGGCTCGGCGGTGATCCGATCAGATCTAGAGCATGATTCTTTCGAGCTCATGTGCGATCCGACATTGATCCAGCAAGCGTTGGTCAACATCTTGCGAAACGCTGGTGAAGCCAACCGTGTCAGCGGCGGGCAGGAGCTTGTGGTCTCGGTCGAAGCAGTCGTATTCGAATCTGACAGCCAGCAAGTCGAAGGCGTGAAGTTCTCGGTCTGTGATCAGGGTGATGGGATGCCTGAGAATGTAATCGAACGGATGTTCAATCCATTCTTCACAACCCGGGCTACTGGCACGGGGTTGGGTTTGGCGATTGTTCATCGGATTATCGAGGCCCATCGTGGCAAAGTTGAAGTAACCAACAACGGCTCGGGCAAGGGCGCGACCGTTGAGTTGTATATTCCAAAGACGCCNTTGTTGGTGGTCTCACGGAGCGATCAGGCTTTGGAGAGCGGAGAGATCGTGATCATGCCACAGCGTCAAGCAGTGCAAACTCATGGGGTAAGTTGAAATGTCGAAAATGATTCTTGTAGTTGACGATAAAGAAATGATGCGCGACTCAATCGGGTCRACRCTGACCCGTGCAGGYTTTRGMGTKCGKACCGCRTGCGATGCCAAGKSKGCGCTCAARGAGATYGCTTCKCGKCGMCCRGAYGCKGTKGTGACCGATYTSAAYATGCCMGGSATGACCGGAATCGAAYTSGYKSRARARMTSMRASAGMWYSMMRAMKRTSWMYCYGTGMYYMTSATKAYYSYKTYMRSSRMGWYSGARASTGSSKTGMARGCGATGAAGAACGGTGCATATGACTTCATCACCAAACCGTTTGAAGGCGATGAGTTGATCATCTCGATCAAACGCGCGATCTCGCATGCATCGGTAGTCCGTGAAAATGCGATCCTCAAAGCCAATGTCGGGCGATCGAATCACGCGAATCGTGAAGGGTTGACGGGTTTGGATCGACTCATCGGGGATTCGGATGCAATGCGTAAGGTTCGCGAGCAAGTGCGAGCCGTTGCGTCGAGTCATGGGACTGTTTTGATTACTGGCGAGAGCGGCGTTGGCAAGGAAGTCGTCGCCCATGCGGTGCATGATCTGAGCCCGCGCATTGATTCGCCGTTCCTCGCGGTGAACTGTGCAGCCCTCAATGAGAGTTTGCTCGAATCCGAACTCTTTGGGCACGAAAAAGGTGCTTTTACTGGTGCTGACAAGCTCCGTAAGGGTCGCTTCGAGCTTGCAGATAAGGGATCGTTGTTGCTCGATGAGGTTTCGGAGGTGTCGCCTCAGATTCAGGCAAAGCTTTTGCGTGTGCTTCAAGAACGGGCTTTCGAGCGTGTTGGGTCGAGCAAAACGATTGGTGTGGATGTCCGAATCATCGCGACAAGCAACCGAGATCTTCCTCATGCCGCAGCGATGGGTGAGTTTCGTCAGGACTTGTTCTATAGGCTCAATGTGCTTCCTATCCAGATCCCAGCATTGCGAGAACGGCTC
Source organism: bacterium (assembly GCA_002401225.1). Taxonomy (GTDB): domain Bacteria; phylum Planctomycetota; class Phycisphaerae; order Phycisphaerales; family UBA1924; genus UBA1924. The sequence continues at coordinate 38,924 of NVSM01000016.1, read as the reverse complement.
GCGGATGTTCCGATGTTGGCGCAATATTTTATCGATCATATCTGCCAGCGTGACGGACGAAAATGTACGCGGTTTGATGACGGCGCGATTGATCTGCTTCGCGGGTATCGCTGGCCGGGCAATGTACGCGAGCTACAAAATATCTGCGAGCGTGCGGTTGTGCTTAGCGATAGCAAATCAACCACGATCACTCATACACTGATCGAGCCTTGGTTGATGACCTCTCGCCCGATGCCCAAGGCAACGCCTTTGCGTGCTTCGAGCATGAACGGCAACGCTTCACGAATGGCGGAGCCCAAGCCGATGAATATGCCAAGTGGGGTATCAATGGTAAGCAATGGGTTCAACTCGATGAGTGCGGCAAGCATTGCTGAACCCAAACCGATGGGGCAGAGCAGTTTCGAATCTGGACATCAGACGCAGACGCTGCCCGGGGATCGGACCCTGGCAGATCTCGAACGAGATATGATCGTTGCGACATTGCAGCGGTTCAATGGTCATCGTCAGAAAACCGCCAAGGCACTCGGGATCGGCGTGCGAACACTTGGGCTTAAGCTCAAGAAGTGGAAAGAAGAAAGCTTGGTTTCGCCAAATCTTTGAGGCGGAGCAGGTTATTGAGCGGGTGAGAACGGTTGGTATGGGCTTTGCGAAAGGCAGTATTGGAGTACGATAATGGGCATTAGCGATCTATCAACATCTGGAGCCATGCCAACATTGGAAAAGATGTTCCTGTTCGCTGGGCAGCGCCAAAGGCTGATCGCCAACAACATCGCCAATATCGACACGCCGGGCTTTCAGAGTTCGGATGTTGATCCCAAAGATTTTCAGAAGATGCTCGGGGAGGCGATTGATACAAGGCGGACAAAGAACGGCGGGGCGTTTGGAGAAATCGAACTCAAACGCAACAGCTTGGTACGAATGCGAGGCTCACAGATGATCCTCAATCCGGTGTCGTCTGGCACCGGCGCGCCGTTTCATGATGGGAATGATCGAGATCTCGAAAGGTTGATGCAGCAACTTGTTGAAAACGCATCGACATTTCGGATTGCAGCAGATTTGATGCGGAAGAGTCAGTCTCAGCTCAAATTGGCAATCGGTCAGCGTGTGCTCTAATAGGTTTCTTTAAAAGGATAGGATGAACAATGTACGGCTCACTCGATATCTCAACTTCAGGCATGATCGCACAACGCACGCGGATGGCGGTGATTGCATCAAATATTGCCAATGTAAACACGCTCGAAAACGCCAAAGGCGAGTATGATCCGTACCTTCGTCGATCGGTGATGCTCTCGGCAGATAGCGGCGATGGGCAAGGGCTCGGGGTTCGTGTTTCGGATATCCAGATTGAGGAGGGTGCTTTGCGTCAGGCGTATCGTCCGAGCCACCCTCATGCCGACGCCAATGGGTATATTAATGTGCCCGATATCGATACAACCAGTGAATGGGTGAACGGGCTCGAAGCTTCGCGGGCGTATGAGGCCAATGTTGTTGCAGCCGAAGCGACCAAAAGCATGTTGGCCCAGGCGTTGCGTTTGTTGGCTTAGTGTGCTATCTTCTTTACGAACCAATCTCGTGTTCTTGATCAACCGGATTCTTGACGAACGGAAACAACTATGAGCGACCCACTCGGATTCATTTCAGGCGCAGCCAATGCGAATCGATTACCTGCTGCGGGTTTAGGACAATCCAAACCAGCGAATGGGCAAGGCCCAAACTTTAAGTCGCTGCTGATGGAGAACTTGAATCAGGTCAACGCGATGCAAGCGGATGCAGGCAAAGCAACCGAAGACTTGATGACCGGTAAGCGGAACGATCTTGAAGGCGTAATCGCAGCAACCGAGAAGGCTGATACGGCGTTCAAGATGCTTCAGGCAATGCGCAATCAGGTCATGGAAGCGTATGAAGAAGTCAAGCAGATGCGCGTCTGATCGAGGGCTAAAACAAGAGATACACGCCGAGCATTGCTCGGTTTTTTAATAGATGTGCGCAAGTCCTGCACGCCTCAATATTCCGCAAAAAAGTATGACTGTGTTGTGATGCTCAGCGCACACATCGGCCGATGATGCCTTCACTGGCGCGGTTCTCGCGTGCTAGGGGTGCAAGGATTGCGCCCGTTCGTGGCAGGAGGCCCAAGAGCGATGGATCAAGTACGCCAAGCAATGGCAAACATTCAACAGCAGGTCGGCAAGATGACCGCCTCGCAGAAGCTTCTGCTCGCGTCGCTCTCGGTCATCGCGGTCATGACCCTCTTTCTAGTCTCTCAATACGCAGCGAAGCCCGCGATGGTCAATCTGATGGCGATCGATGGGCAGGTTGATACTGTCCGCTCGCTTCAAATGGGCGGCTTCGATGTGCAGATGATCGATGGGCAGGTTGTGGTGCCTCAAGGGCAGCAACGCTTAGCGATCTCTTATCTCGCAGAAACCGGGCAGCTGCCAGGCGATACGACTTTGCTCTTTGGGAATCTCATCGGTTCTCAAGATTGGAAAGCTTCGAGTGCGCAGCATCGTCAGCAGTTTAATATCGCGAAACAGAATGAACTCGCGCTCACCCTTTCGAGCTTTGGCTCGATTAAAAAGGCGAGTGTGATTCTTGATATCCCGATGGCTTCTGGGCTTGGGCGGGCTTCTCGGTCGGCGACAGCATCGGTCACTCTGTTTACAAGTTCGGGGGGGGCTGTGTCTCAAGCGCTCGTAGACTCCGTTGCAATGGTTGTGTCCGGTGCCGTTTCGGGATTGTCGTCGAGCAGCGTGCAGGTCATCGATGGGACCAATGGCCGGGCTCGGAAAGTGACTGATGAAGGCTCGCGTTCATCGGGGCGATACCTTGAGTATGCAACCGAAGTTGAGAAACACACGCAGCAGAAGATCGAATCGATGTTCGGACATATTCCGGGCGTGATTGTTTCGGTGACCGCACAGGTCGATATCACGGCAGTGCAGACTTCAGAAAGCTTTTATATGCCTTCGGGGGAAGGTTCGGTCTCGGCGATCGCCAGCGAGACAACAAATACGAATAGCTCCAAGCAAGCGAGCCGGGGCTCAGAGCCGGGTGTGCGATCGAATCAAACCGCATCGATCAACACCGGCGGCGGATCAGGGACATCAACAGACATCGAGACCGGCGAGACGACTTTTCAAAACGCGTTCGGTCAACGAACAAAGAATATTGCCGATCCTCGTGGGATGCCTACAAAGGTGAATGCTTCGGTGATTTTTCCGCAGGAATATATCCAAGGGATTATTGCCAGCGCACGCCCTGTTGTTGAAGGCGAAGAACCAACTCCGGTCACCAAAGAAGAGGCTGAAGAGTTCTTTAGACTTGAGAAAGTCATCTTTGAGAACCTGATTCAGCCTCACCTTGTTGGTATCGGAGCCAATGGTATAATCACGCAGGGCAGCCTGATGATCTCGATGGCTCCGATTGGAACATCGTTGATCCAAGGCGGAGTCATGCAAGGTGGCGGCGGGTTCATGWGTTCGCTCACCGGCGGCGGTGGCAGCGGGGCACTCGGATCATCAAGCAAGCTAATTGAAACGGTACTCGTTGGTATTCTTGCGGTTGTTTCGCTCGGGATGATGGCGATGATGGTCAAGCGATCAAGCAATAAGATCGAGTTGCCAAGCGCACAAGACCTTGTCGGCGTGCCTCCGCATCTCGAATCCGCCGGCGATATTGTTGGTGAAGCGAGCGAGGGCGAGCATGTGATGACCGGGATCGAGATCGATGATCAGTTGATCGAGGTTCAGCAGATTCGCGAGCAGGTCGCCGAGTTGATCAAGCAAGATCCAGAATCCGCAGCCGGGCTCGTCGAGCGTTGGGCTGAGCATGTTGAAGTATGAGTAAATACGAGGTTTCAAGAAACAAGATATGGCACGCAAAGTAAACGAATCCATTTCAGATGACATCAGCGAGATTGATGGAGTGACCAAGGCAGCGATCCTCATGCTCGCTATTGGCGCCGATCCGGCTGCCGATGTGCTTCGTCATATGGGCTCAGAAAAAGTGGAAGAGGTTACACGCGAACTCGCCAGCCTAGGGCGTGTTTCCGATGAGCTTCAAAATGCGGTGATTGAAGAGTTTTACAACATCTCGATCGCGACGCAGTATGCCAATGAAGGTTCGCTTTCATACGCCAAAACGCTCTTGCAAAACTCGCTTGATCCTGGTGTTGCCGAGCGTCTGCTTTCGCAGATCCAAACCCAGGTGCAAAAAACACCATTTAGTTTTTTACAACGGGCCGAGTCTGACAACTTGCTTACTTTTATTCAAGAAGAGCACCCCCAGACAATCGCGTTGATCTTATGCCATCTTTCGCATCATAAAGCCTCCGAGATTCTCATTGGCTTGGCGATGGAAAAGCAGCTCGAAGTCATCAAACGCATCGCCAACATGGAGCAAACAAACCCAGAGGTGATCCGGGAAGTCGAGCAAGGGCTTGAGAGCCGATTGAGCAACATGCTCATGCAGAGCATGGAAAAAGCTGGCGGCGTGCCGACGGTTTCCGAGATCCTCAACCTGGCCGATCGTGCGACCGAAAAGACGATCATGGAAGGACTCGAATCAGACGATCCAGATCTGGTCGAAGAGATCCGCMGGTTGATGTTCGTATTCGAGGATATCAGGCTTGTCAACGATAAGGGTATCCAGGCAGTACTCAAAGAGGTCGAGAACGACGAACTCTCTCTCGCGCTCAAAACCGCTTCCGAACAGTTGCAGCAAAAGATTTTTACCAATATGTCCGAGCGGGCTGCTGCGATGGTGCAAGAAGATATGGAGTTCATGGGCCCGGTCCGTGTTTCGGATGTCGAATCTGCCCAGCAGCGGATCGTCGATATCGTCCGTCGTCTCGAAGAGTCTGGCGATGTGATCATCGAAGGACGCGGCGGCGATTCAGAAATGGTTTGATCCTTGATCAATATGTTGGTGGGTTGAGAAGTTGTATACGGAGCAGGCACGATGGGGTTGATCAAACGGGCAGATATCGAAGACTACACACGCGACGCGTATGTGATGGATCTGACAGATCTCGAAAAGCGAGGGCGTGCGGTTGTTGATGCTGCAAATGCAGAGGCACAAAGCATCTTGAGACTTGCAAACGCCAAGCGAAAACAACTGATCGCTTCAGCAGAAAAAGAAGGCTACCAAAAAGGACATCACGACGGGTATGAGCAGGGCTATATCGATGGCGTAGTCAACGGCGTAGAAGATGCCAAAAAAGATCGATCCGAAATGCTCGATCAGCTTATGGAGATCTGGACTTCCCAGCTTGATGCATTTGAAAATCAACGAGATGCGATGCTCGAACAGGCACGCACGCAGGTTGTCGAACTGGGCGCATTGATCGCTCAGCGTGTTACTAAACGAATCGTTGAACTTGATCCGACTGTTGTGATCAAGCAGATGGAATCTGTCCTCTCGAATATCACCGAATCCACCAGGCTTGTTATCGCGGTGCATCCTGATGATATCGGGATGGCTCAAGAAGCATTGCCCAAACTCATCGAACGCTTTGCGACTTGTGAGCATGCTCAAGTGGTCACCGATGCAACAATCGAGCAAGGATCGTGTGTAACAAGAACAGCGACCGGAGGCGTGATTGATGCGAGCATTTCGACACAGCTCGATCGGATTATCGATGCACTCTTGCCGCATAGTGCCAACGGGGCTGGTTTAGAGATTACCGATGCCCCTGCGGAAGAGGATACGGGATCGCAGGACAATGATGTAAATAATGATGCAAACAACGATGCGAAAGAAGATGCAGCATGAATCTGTTCCTGCGCGAGCATGACGCATTATCGCAGCTTGAGCCGATGGGCATCGCTGGACGCGTGAGTTCGGTGCGCGGGTTGACACTCTTAGCGACAGATCTCGCAGTGCCGATCGGATCACTCGTCGAGATCGATTCGCCAAGGCAAGCCTCTGCCAAGAAAACGATTGCTGGCGAAGTCGTTGGGTTCGAAGCGGGGCACACAATCATCATGCTCCTCGCAGATACCACCGGGATCATCCCCGGCGCAACGGTTCGGCTCAAACAGGTTTTTCAAGCAGCACCGGTTTCGCACGCGATGCTCGGACGGGTCATCAACGGGCTCGGCGAACCGATTGATAGCCTCGGACCAATCGCCCAAACGATTCATCGCCCACTCAATCCAGCGCCGATCAGCCCGATGGATCGCAAGCGGATCGATCAACCATTGCGGACAGGTGTTCGGGCGATTGATCTGATGACGCCGATGGGGCGTGGGCAACGCCTTGGTATATTCGCAGGGCCAGGTGTGGGCAAGTCAACACTACTCGGGCAGATCGCCCGAGGAACCGATGCAGATATCAATGTCATCGCACTCATCGGCGAACGCGGWCGSGAAGTRYTKGAYTTTATCGAWCAYTCRCTCGGYRMAGAAGGACTCAAACGCTCGGTCGTGATCGTAGCGACAAGCGACGAGTCGCCGTTGTTACGAATTCGAGCAGCCAAACTCGCCAGCACCACCGCCGAATATTTTCGCGATGCCGGGAACGATGTCATGCTCATGATGGATTCGGTCACGCGTTTTGCACACGCCCAAAGACAGGTCGGGCTGAGTGTCGGCGAACCGCCCGCGACCAAGGGCTATACCCCTTCGGTGTTTTCGACGCTCGCCACTTTGCTCGAACGAGCCGGGTGCATCAAACTTCCCAACGGCCGCAACGGCTCGATCACCGGGCTGTACACCATTCTCGTCGAAGGCGACGACATGACCGAGCCAATCTCCGATGCTGCTCGTGGGATTCTCGATGGGCATATTGTGCTCAGCCGCAAGCTTGCACATAAGGGACATTTTCCTGCGATTGATGTGCTCGATTCGGTCTCGCGTGTCGCGGGCGATGTCTCGGAGAGCGGGCACCTCGCAGGGCGTCAGCAGTTCGCCAAACTTATTGCAGCCCATCGCGAGATCGAAGATCTTCTTCAGATCGGTGCTTATGCGTCGGGGTCCAATCCCGAAGCCGACACGGCGATCGACATGATTGAAGTCATCAATGAACTGCTCCAACAGCGGACCAACGAACAAGCCCCGTTTCAGCCGGCGTGTGATCTGATGGTCAAGCTCGCTTTCCAATCAGGTGAGATGATCCAACAACGACGATCGCTTGGCCAAATCAACCAACAACATAATCAGCAGCATAATCAACAACAGGCGTAAGTGACCAATAGAAACAAACGACAATGCCTCGATTCAAGTTCAAACTCCAACCGGTTCTCGATCAACGCCAACGCGAAGAACGCGACAAGCAACTCGTCGTCGCGCTGCTCGAACGCGAGCGGTTGGCATTGGAATCGCGTATCCGTCAGTGCCAGCTCATGATGGAAGATGAACGATTAACACTCAGCGCCGCATTGGCGACCGGGCAAAGCGTTGATCTTCGAGCGGTCAAAATGCAAGCGGGTGCCACACTTGGGCATAACTTCGATGCTCAGCGTGCCGTTCTTGAGCTTGCCGGTGTGTTTCATAAGCTCAAAGCTGCCCGTCAAGTGCTTGTGCAGGCTGCGGCAAGAAGAAAAGCGATCGAACTCCTCCGCGATCGACAACTCGAAGAATATCAAAGAGCGATCAACCTGAAAGAATCACAAGAACTCGACGAAATGACCGTCATGCGGTTTCGCCGAACAACTGATGGAATCAAGCTATGAAAACACTCACCAAAGCAATCCTGGTCATCGCGATTCTCAATCTGCTCGCAGTGCTTGCAGGAGCGGGGTGGTTGTTCTCGTCGGGGCGAATCAACAAAGCCCGCATGACGAACATGACCATGCTCTTCAACGAGCCAGTCGCGATCGAAGAAGCCAAGCTCAAAGCCGARCAAGCCCAGATCGASAAGGAACTCGCCGAGCAGRTYAAGCCTTTGCCTGCTATCCCCCTCAACGCTCAAGAGCGCAACCTGGTTCGCGTCGAAATGACCCAGATCGACCGCCAAAGACTCGATCGGATGAARCGCGAGGTTAAAAACCTCCAGGACACTCTTCGCCGAGAGCGAGAMCTCTTGATCCTCGATCGAATCGATCTCCAAGAGGAAAAAGAGGAGTTCAGTGCGATGCGTGATCGTCTGGCAGGGCTCGAAGGTGGCAAGCAGTTCAAAAAATCACTCGCCACGATCACAGGCATGAAATCGAAGGATGCCAAGACCATATTGAGCAACCTCTTGAAAGATTCGAAGAAGGAAGAAGTGGTGACCTATCTCAGTTCGATGGGCGATCGGGAGCGGACGAGTATCCTTACCGAGTTTGTTAAATCGGGGGAAGATCAGTTGGCAGCCGATTTGCTTGAGTCTATCAGACTGCGTGGTTTGGAAAACACGCCTTCTGATTAAGGCTGATTGARTGCACCCAACACTACTCGATAACACACACACTATTGGCAATACACCAACACAGAGCACGCGATTTGTGCGCACAGGCGGCGCATCCGATGCGCTTGGCTTTGCGCAAGTTATGCAGGCTTTCGAAACCGAGCAGCAATCGCTCAGTGCAGATCAAGCAGATCGTGACCAAGCAGATGTTCAATCTTCAAACAAGGATCAGCCTGTTGAAGGAGATGAAGAGTCGGCTCAAACTTCTCGCGATGAGAAGCCGAGCGATCAATCCTCCCAATCTGATCAACAACAATCCCAAACAGATCGCGCCGAACAAACAGGCAATATCGATCAAGCTACAAACAGCAATGCCGAGCAGGTCCAGCCAACTCCGAGTGACGCATCGAGCAGCACTGTTGCCAACGATGCAAACAACCAAGTCGATCATCCACAAGCAAATACGCCCCAGCCTCAACAGACCCAATCGAGCCAAATACAAACAACTGGCCAGGTGAATGTTGGCGATGAATCCGCGTTTCGGCTGCTCGAAAACCAGAGCGACCAAGCTCGTTTGACAATCAAAGGCGTTGTCCGATCAATGACCCACGCGGCCGATGCAAATCTCACCGCCATCGCGGTGAATACTCGGCTCGGGCAAAATCAACCTATCCAAGAACCAACATCGCAGGTGCCGGTTCAGACTCAACCGGCTCAGCCAACTGCCGAGGCACAAAGTTCGCAGGTATCGGCTCAGATCCAGAGTCCACAGCTTCAATCGCCTGATCTTCCCGCAGGAACGCCGCAGGTGATACTTGCCAATACGCTCCCAATACAGCATGCTCAGGCATATTCAAGGAGCGATGTTCAGCAAACAGTACCAGCTCAAGCGACTCCAGAGTCTGGGCAAATCCACAGCCAGCGGGTCGATGTCGCAAGCGTGGTCTCGCAAGCAGTATCGAGCACGCAGCCGCTCGAAGCTTCTGCAATCAGCTTGAGCGCACGCAATCTCGCCGGGATCAATCGCACGCAAAATCAACAAGTGATCCGAACAGTCACCAGCATCGATTCTGGAAGCGTCGGGAATCAGCCAACCAGCACCGATTCAGGATCGCAAGTTGGAAGAATGCAGCCCACCGAGATGCTCTCTGAAACACGCCGGGCATCGGTAATGGCCCAGGTTCAGCGTGGGCTGGCATCATTGCTCCGCTCTGGCGACAATGAAATGACACTCAAACTCACGCCCGGGCACCTCGGCGAGATCCGAATCCAGATTAAAACCCAAGGCGATCAACTCGCGATTCGTTTCGAAACTTCATCCCAAGAAGCGACTCAATACCTCAACGCGAGCATCAAAGATCTGACAGCAAATCTGCTTGCCAAAGGCATGAATCTTCAATCTGTAGAGATCAACCACGAAGCTCCGCAAGAATCAGCAAATACCAACGAACAAAATAGTACAAACCCGGATGCTCGATCATCAGACCGTGATCATCAACAATCCAACGAGCACTCATCCCATCAACGAGCCAACGAAGCGTTCGATGATGATCTGCAATCCGACGAACCCGAATCCGTCTGGACCGAACTCGGTCTCGATGCAATCGCATAATCATACCTGAAGGACTCCGCCATGAGCTCTATCGACGCCTTTACGCCAAACTCATCCACCGCAACAACATCTTCTGATGCGTTCTCCACGCTGACAAGTGGGCAGTTCCTTCAGATTATCTTTACCGAACTCCAAAACCAAGAYCCACTCGCRCCMAACGAYACCAGCGCGATGCNWMGATSRWCKSTNNACYCKWSRAGCGRTCSMRYMYRANTNRCCNCARMTGGTCGCTTCGCTCGAGCGATTAGTGGTTCAGAGCGAACTCGCATCGGCATCACAGCTTATCGGTTCGCTCGTCTCAGGCATCACCCTCGACAATCGGCGTGTGTCCGATCTGGTGATCTCCGTCTCGATGACTCAAGACGGCCCGGTGCTCAATATGTTCGATGGCTCACGGATGTTCTTTCGCAATGTTGACGAGATCGTCGGGCCGATCGATGACTTTATTGATGATGACATCGACGATGACATTGATGATGATATCGACAACGACGATGATATCGATGATGACACAAACAACGATACGAACACGATCAAGCCTCACATTATTGATGTGAACCCTGGCGATGCACAGATTGATACTGATCCTGGAATCGATATCGATCCTGTCCGAAAAACCGTATCGAGTAATGTCTAATACGCTTATCAACGCACAGCGGTGGGGCAGATGAAGTCTATCGAAACCGAACTTCTCGAATCACTTGGCGCTGGTGTGCATCTCTTGGATGCGCACCATGTTGCCACACCTACCAGCGGTGCAGACTTTGGTTCGCTCCTTGGCGATGCGCTCAACGGGAAGCCCAAGACAGACCTGGGCGTCCGCTTTGGGCCGGCGGTTTCGGGCATGTTTGGCATCGATGAACAGAAGAAAATTGCCCACGGCATCGACCAAGCAGCAGCAGGCGGTGTGGATCATGCGCTCATTTTGCACGATCAGCGAACGCTGCGCGTTGATGTGCGCAATCGGGTCGTGCTTGATGTATACAAACTTTCAGATCACGAAGTTATCGACGGAATCGATGGCTTTGTATCGCTCCAAACATCTGAAAACAAAGAAGATCCCGCGGATATAGACACATCCGATACGGGCGGTTTCAGACCGGCACGCATTGTGCGAAACGCATCATTGGTGCATGCCCTTGCTGGGCGTGTACCAGATAGAACGCTTTGAATCAATACACCGATCGCTTTCATTCGATCGGGTACGGAAGGATACTCAATGGCTCTTACTACCGCACTCTTCGCCGGGTTGTCAGGACTCAACGCACACGCGGCCAAACTCGATGTCATCGGTAACAATGTTGCCAATGTCAATACCACTGCGTTTAAGAGTTCACGCATGCTCTTCGAATCGCTCTTTTCTCAGAGCCTCGGGTTTGGTACAAGCCCCAGTGAAATTCGTGGCGGCGTGAACCCCAAGCAGATCGGTAACGGCGTCGGGATCGCAGGGATCCAGCGAGACTTCAGTGCTGCGGGCTTTACAGGCACGGGTGATCTCCGCGATATGGCGATTGATGGGAACGGGTTCTTCCTTGTTCAAAGAGCAGGCGTGAACTTCTATACACGGGCCGGCACCTTCCGCCAAGACTCTGATGACAACCTCGCCACCGCGACCGGCGAAAAACTCCTCGGCTACGCAGTCGATGAAAACTTCAACATCCTCACCGGCGAACTTGTTCCGATCAACATCCCCGTCGGTAAGCAGACCATCGCCGAGGCAACACGAAACATCGCACTTGTCGGGAATCTCAACAAGGACGGAGATATCCCAACCCAAGGAACCATCATTGATCTGATGGGCACCGAAACCGTAGGATTCTCAGCGGTTGGCGGCGGGTTTATCGACTCAACAACACTGCTCATCAATATCGAAGATCCAGATCTTCCCGGCTCGGGCACGCCAGCTTTCGCAGCAGGTCAGTCGATCCGATTCCGAGGAGATGACGGCGCAACGCGCGGCGGCACAGACCTCCCCGATGGCACACTCGATATCACCGCGTCGACAACMGTYCAAGAMTACATGGATTTCCTTGCATCGACCATCGGTATCCAAACCACCGGCTCGGCAAACCCCGATGGCAACACGCCGGGCGTGACCGTTGATCCACTCACCGGTGTGATTCGTATCGTAAGTAATGTCGGCACAGTCAACGATCTCGTTATCGCACCCGGTGATATCGAACTGCTCGATTCTTCTGGCGGCTCATTGGGCGCACCGTTTGTAACAGACAAGGTTGCGTCAGCCGACGGCGAGAGCATCCGAACGACCATCGTTGGATATGACTCACTCGGGACCGAGGTTTCGGTCAATGTTTCGATGGTGCTCGATTCAACACCCGATACTGGCCCGGTCTGGAGATACTTCATCGATTCGCAAGACGACACCGGCGGCTCGTTCGCCTTGTCCACAGGAACGATGGGTTTCGACACCAACGGCCAACCAGATCCAGACGATTCTGAAATTACACTGACCATTGATCGTTCAGATACCGGTGCAGATCCGCTCTTGAGTTGGACAATCCAGTTGCTCTCGGATAAGGGCAACACCACCTCGCTCGCGGCTTCGCCATCAAGCATGATCGGATTGACCATCGACGGGCTTCCCCCAGGAACGCTTCAATCGTTCGCTGCTGGCGAAGATGGAGTTATCTTTGGCCGATTCTCCAACGGYRMCGNGMWGASMAYGGGRCWGSWKRTCMWYSSCRRMKYCRMCAACCCCGCAGGGTTGATCGACGAGGGTGGCAACTTGTTCACCACCGGCCCAAACTCTGGCCCAGCCTCGATCGCGCCTCCGGGAGTCCTTGGTATTGGTTCGCTTGTCTCGGGTGCGCTCGAACTCTCCAATGTTGATCTCGGTGAAGAGTTTACCAATATGATCCTCACCTCAACAGGCTACTCGGCTTCGTCGCGAGTGATCAGAACAGCGGACGAACTCATGCAGCAGCTTCTGGTTCTCGGACGATAAGTTGGTGATGGATGATTGAAAGCAGGAGTAAGGAACAGAAATGATCGCGGTCACACGACTTAACGGGCAGAAGTTTGTCCTCAATGCAGAACTGATCAGGACGATCGAAGAGAGTCCTGACACGATTATCACATTGATCTCCGGCGAACACCTCATTGTCAAAGAGCCGAGCAAGGAAATTGTCAAACGAGTCATCGAGTTCGAACGATCGCTCCGGCGATTGTGCGCACCGGCATAGACCCAGCGTCCGAATATCTCTTTTAGCACCCTCTAATCCGCCGAATCCTACGGTGTTGATTAAGAATATCCCCAGCCACGACGATATGTGGAATATGTGTTGGTTGCTCGGATGCTTACCCAACACATGGAGGATTTACGGTGGACCTAGCTACTGTCATTGGACTTGTTGTTGCCATGTTGTCGGTTGGACTCGCCATCGTGCTTGGTGGTGATCCACTTGCGCTGATCAATATCCCATCGGTTGTGGTTGTTCTCGGCGGTGCAACCGGTGCGGTGATCTGTGCGTTTCCTCTCGCCAAGATTCTCAAAGTCCACACTGTCATTCTCAAATCAATTTTTAACGACACATCCGATGTCGGCGAAGTCATCAAAGAGCTCGTTAAGTTTGCCGAGATCGCTCGACGCGAGGGTATCTTGAGCCTCGARAATCATSTYGRCGASATGAMMGAMGAGTTYRTTRTTCGYGGCATYAARATGGCYGTYGACGGYACAGACCCMGAACTCATCCGTGTCATCATGGAGACCGARCTCGAAGGRCTCATGGAACGCCACATGAACGGCAAGATGATCCTCGATCAGTTTGCCAARTATGCACCGGCCTTCGGGATGATCGGGACGCTCATGGGGTTGATCTTCATGCTCGGTTCGATGGACGACCCGGCATCGATTGGTCCAAGTATGGCTGTGGCTCTGATTACTACGCTCTACGGTGCGGTGATCGCCAATGTATTTGCCGGCCCACTCGCCGACAAGCTCTATTGCAATGACCAGGCAGAAATCTTGCTCAAGACGGTCATTATCGCCGGGGTCATGTCTATTCAATCTGGTGACAACCCTCGTGTAGTCGAGAGCAAGCTCTTGACCTACTTACCACCATCAGAGCGTGCAGCGGTTTCTTCAGAAGCTGCGTAAATAACGATGATCRCCGAGCCAATCTGGCGGGAGGTGTTTGATGCCTGAGAAAAAAGAAGCACCCAAAGCAGAAGTCCCCGAGTGGGTACTCACCTTTGGCGATTTAATGTCGCTGTTGTTGTGTTTCTTTATTTTGCTCGCAGCATTCTCCGAACTCAAGAAGCCTCGTGAATACCAGGACATCATCGAATCAATCAACGAGGCAATGGGCGCGAGCGGCGGCATGGGAATGGCCCATATCCTTGAGCGGCTCGATAACTCGATGATCACCGATCGCGACGAACGAGCTCGACGAGATGGCGATAAGAAAAGCACCGATGAAAATGTCGAATCCAATGTGCCCGGCAAAGAAGAGCAAGTTAATATCGTCCAAGAAGGTGCCCGCCATGCCATCGGCGCATCGATCATCTTTGACGCCGGGAGCTATCAGCTCACCAAGCGAGATCAAGACCTTATCCGAACGCTCATCGCTCCCAAAATTCGGGGGCTCAACTACATCTGCCCTGTCGTCGGGCATGCCTGGGGCATCGAAGACAAGCGTGTATCTGGAGGCATGGGCTTTGACGAACTGGCGTTCAAGCGAGCCAAAGCGGTCAAAGAGTTCCTCGTCCGAGAAGGCGGGGTAGATCCAACGATTCTGCGGGTTGAATCGGCTGGCAACACCGAACCAAACAGCCTGGGCTCTGGTGGGCAAGGGGGCGATTCAAATCGCCGAGTACAGATATATCAAACCGGGCGAACTGTCGAACAAACACACCCGGATCCAAACTTCACAGGCGCAGGCGGATAACCCGCAGACGCGATCCGAGGTAGAACGATGGCCGACGAAGAAACCAAAGTAGAAGGCACCGAAGAAGAAGGTGGCGAGCCTAAAAAGAGCGGGCCATTGAAGATGATCATTATCGTTGCCGCGATGATGATTATCGAAGGTGCTGGGGTGTTCTTCCTCGTATCCTCTATGGGCGGCCCAAATACGGTCGAAGCAACCGAGCTCGAAGGGCTCGAAGGCACCGGCGAAGAGGCACCCGTCGAACTCGAACTCGTCAAAGAACGATTCCAAAACATGCAAACCGGACGCGTTTGGGAGTGGCGCGTCGAGATATTCTTGCGTGTGCGTCAGAAGAATGTCGACGAGATCGTTGCGATCCAAGAACGAGATCCTGCAACGATCAAAGAGGGCGTCGCGCTGATTTTCCGTCGAGCCCATGATCGCCACTTGCGTGAGCCCGGGCTCGAAACCATTACTCGTCAGCTGACGACCTATCTCAACGAGATCTTCGGGCTCGATGCCGATGGGTTGCCTCGGATCGATCGCGTGATCATCCCCGAGTGCAAGGGCTTCCCTGCCGACGCGTAAATCGAATCGTCTTTCCCTTTGAGCCGCAGATATTGCGCATAAAGATTCATTGTGCGCGATATGCGCAAAAGTTGGACATCTTCGCCATTCGCGGCCGATAACCATTCTGTCAGCATCCGGTGTGGTTGCTGTGCGCCGGTTTATCGATGGAATCCACCGCATGTCTGATGAGATTGAAAACAACGCAACCCCCGAAGATCAGCCTGAATCCCAGCCAGAGGAATCGTCCGCCGATTCATCTGGTGCTGACGCGCAACCCGATGGCGAGAAGGTAGATGCGGCAGATATCGTCGGCGAAGATGCCGAGATGACGCCCGAAGAAGCCGAGACACTCGCCGCCGCGATGGCCGCAATTAATCAGGTTGAAGGAACCAAAGACTCGCCCGCATCAACCGAGGCAGATATCGTCGGCGAAGACGCCGATATGACCCCCGAAGAGGCC
Organism: bacterium; assembly: GCA_002401225.1. Classification (GTDB taxonomy): domain Bacteria; phylum Planctomycetota; class Phycisphaerae; order Phycisphaerales; family UBA1924; genus UBA1924. Next base: position 23,068 of record NVSM01000016.1, on the reverse strand, counting down.
GAAACACTCGCTGCCGCGATGGCGGCGATTAATCAAGTTCAAGGCGTCGCCGATTCAGTCGCTCCGCCAGAGCCCTCGCCGATGGCTGGAGCAAATGCGCAATCCTTTGAAGCTCCAGAGTTTGGAAGCGATTCTTCATCGGGTCCCAAAGAAGGAATCGATCTGCTTTCCGATGTGCATCTCAATGTACGCATTGAACTTGGCAGGACCAAAATGTATGTCGAAGATGTTCTTAAGCTCAGCGACGGCGCGGTTGTCGAACTCGATAAGCTTGCAGGCGATGCCGTTGATGTTTATGTCAACGATCGGCTCGTCGCCAAAGGAGAGGTGCTCGTACTCAACGATATGTTCTGTGTTCGTGTGAGCGAGATCGTGGACATCACCTCGGTGGAGGTATAAAACACCACCAAGTTCGTTTGGACTGAACATCACCAACACAGGCGGAGGATCCGCCTTGCAACAGCCAGGATGGCGATATGCAAAGAAACACCAAAGTAATCAATCTCTTCGTCGCCGGACTCTTCGCCGCGATGGCAACAACCAGCATCGCGCAGGTTGGGCCCTATCCCACGGATGCGCCTCAACAGATTCCACTCGTGGATCAAAGCACATTCACGCCACCATCTACAAAACCCTCAGCGAGTCAATCAGCCCGACCAGTGATTGATGCGATGTTACAATCTGCGGCCAGCGATTTTCGTTCTACACAATCGCCTGCAACGACCAGCAGCGTAGTACGCGATATCCAAGCCCAAACCAGCTCGTTGCCAATCGGTAAACCTGCAAGTTTGCCAGAACGCACCACGCTCATTGGAGCAGATGAATCGCAAACCGGCTCGCCGATCATCGATAAAGGGTACATCCAGACCATCGCAGCACTCGCAGGTGTAATCTTGCTGATTTTAGGGCTCGGGCAGGTCTACAAACGCCTCGCCCGTTCGCAAGGCGGACTCGCTGGACAACTCGGGGCTGGTGGATCTGCTCCCTCTGGGATTATCGAAGTCGTTGGACGATATCCAATCTCCAAAGGCATGACCCTCGTCGTGCTCAAGTTCGATCGCCGGGTGTTGCTGCTCTCGCACGCCTCGCCAACCAAAGGCAAAAACGGACAGGCTGGAGCAATGCAGGTCCTCTCCGAACTGACCGATCCCGAAGACATCGCATCAAWCTTGATCAAATCCAGAGGCGCATCAGGAGATCTGATCGCCCAGTCCTTCGAGCAAACACTCCGCGAAGCGGACGAGCTTACCGATGATCACCTCCGCGGGATCGAGCGTGGCAACTCAGAAGTAAACCCCGTCCGTTTTCCAACGCGTCGGACCGCGCCTGTGCGAACAATCGCCAATGATGAGGGCGATCGTGCAGAGTTATGGTCTTCTGGGCAAGATGCTCAAGCAGCTGCGGGCGTACTGCGTCGGCGTTTGGCATCGATGCGTCGGGAGACCGGTGAGTGAGCCGACTTCTTTGTTTCATCTTGTGTTTCTTCATGCTTGCAGGCTTTGCGGGCAATGCTTCCGCGCAGATCGGCCCACAACGCCCGTCAACTCAACAATCAACAGCATCATCCAATCGAGCAACTATCCAGCCCGGTTCACTTAACGAGTTCAACCCGCTCAACTTGCTCAACGATGCCGGCACGCTCTTACTCGGCGCTAATAATCTAGGGGCTGGTTTAAACCCATCCTCGCCAGCTCCATCAACTGGAGCAGATGCACAACGCGGCGGGCTCTCCGTCGCTGTCAACATCATGTTGCTGTTGACGGTGATCGCACTCGTTCCCTCGATTATGCTTATGACCACCAGCTTTGTGCGCATCATGGTGGTGCTCGCCTTGCTCCGTCAAGCGATGGGTACACAGTCATTACCCCCCGCGCAGGTAGTGACCGGATTGGCATTGTTCATGACCGCATTGGTGATGAAACCAACCGTCGATCGGATCTGGGCTGATGCGGTCGTGCCATATCAAAACGGCGAGATCCGCGAGATCGATGTGCTTTGGGAGAAGGCATCGACTCCTATGCGAGATTTCATGTTCGATCAGATCGAAGCGACCAACAACTGGTCAAGCTTGTACATGATCCTCAACTACCAAGGCATCGATACCTCCGAGCCTGAGACAATCACCCGAGCCGATATCACCACCACCACACTGATCCCTGCCTACATGCTTTCAGAACTTAAAGTCGCGTTCTTGATGGGGTTTCGGGTGTACTTGCCGTTCCTTGTGATCGACATGGTGATCGCAAGTTTGCTGATCTCGATGAGCATGATGATGCTTCCGCCGGTCATGATCTCGCTGCCATTTAAGCTCATGCTCTTTGTGATGGTTGACGGCTGGGCGCTGATCGTGGGCAGCCTGCTCGAAAGCTTTGTCCAAGAAGGCACCGGCCCAAGAGCGAGTTCATTCACCGCATCGATGATGCTCATGCTTCCCATACTTCTGATCTGCAAAATCACTCATCCGTCAGAATCTGATGGTCAACCCCTTGGTGTCTCCAAGGGATTTGGATTCAGGAGAATATCCAATGGTCTATGACGAATCCTCAATCCAGCTTATCCGTGATGCGTTGATGGTCACGCTTAAAATTGCAGCGCCGCTGTTGTTGTGCGGGATGATCATCGGCTTGGTCATCAGTCTGCTCCAATCGATCACCTCGATCCAAGATCAGACATTGACCTTCGTACCCAAGCTCATCGGCKTAATCACGGTCGCCATTATTCTGCTTCCCTGGAYCATCGGCCGCATCTTGATTTTTACCTATGAGATGCTTCAACTCTTCTAAACCCCTTGCATGGAGACCCCGCATCGGGCTATGGAGAACATCGAATCTATCTTGGCGCACGGCATTCCATTTCTCATGGTGCTTGCACGAATTACCGGGTTGTTTTTATTCACCCCGATGATCACCAGTAACACCATTCCTCGGATGTTCAAGGTCTTGCTCGCGTTCATGTTTACGATCGCGATTTACCCATTTGTCCCCGTGATGACTCTGCCTGCAACAATGGACATGCCGTCATTAGCGCCGATGCTGTTTACCGAACTGCTCGTCGGGCTGGCGATCGGTCTGATCGCTGGGATCCCCATGATGGCGATTCAACTGGGCGGCTACATCATGGGTTATCAGATGGGGCTCTCGCTCGCTCARTCGTTYAAYCCMGAGCTYGATACSAACTCGAGTGTGATCGGGCAGTTGTTGTTCTTCTTGAGCATCTTCCTTTATATATCCGTCGGCGGGTTTGAGACCATCTTCCTTATCCTTGCCGATTCATTCCACACGATCGGGTCTGGGACATTCACCGCCGGCGATACGCCTTTAGAACTTTTGGTCGATGTGCTGGGTTCGGGCTTTGAACTCGCGATTCGTGTCGCATCACCGATCATGGGCGTGGTGTCGATGTTGATGATCGCGATGGGGTTCATCATGAAGACGATGCCTCAGATYAAYATCATGAGYATCGGRTTCKCSRKSCAGATYCTTGCSGGYMTGRKCACGCTKMTTRTKCTSMTYRGSACCRTCGSCMYYRTCGCYRSCGACGAGATSMWYCWYGYNCTTGMRKWKCYYMAYRRMNTGGGTCCASARCTTYGMCAWGRTSGGGRTGCSYMATGGATGWTCTSGGCGAAAAAACYGAAGMYCCAACCNGCAANGAAGCKCWSWRRYKCWCGCCARAARGGACAGGTTCCCAAGAGCCAAGATCTCTCGGGTGCGATCTCGCTTTTGGGCGGGTTGATCATTTTTCTTGTCCTCGGCCCGGCCATCTCGGGCATGTTCATGCGACTCATGAAGAAAATGCTCGGAGGCGAAATCTCCGCCGACATCGTCTCGATCGAATCAATCTACAACGCGACAAAGGTCGCAGCGTATGAAGGARTCATGGTTGTTTTTCCGGTGCTTGTTCTTGCAGCACTCGTCTCGTATGTGGGTAATTTTATTCAGGTTGGTTGGTTGGTTTCGCTTGAACCGATCCAGCCCAAACTCAACAAACTCTCGCCTATCAGTGGCATCAAACGGATCTTTGGTATACGAGGGCTCATGAAAACAGTCGTGAACCTGCTCAAGCTTATCGTGATGATCACGGTGTCTTGGTGGTTCATCAAAGCACACCTCGACACCATCGCACTCTTGCCAACACTCATGGCGATGGAAGCAATCAATGCGATCTTACGGATGGTCTTCCAACTCGCGATGATCTTGGCGATCTTGCTTATTGCTATCGCGTTGATCGACTTTATCTTCCAACGCTATCAACACACCAAAGACCTGCGGATGAGCAAGCAAGAGGTTAAGGACGAACGAAAATCAATGGACGGCGACCCGATGCTCAAAGGACGACGCCTACAGATGGCCCGCGAGATCGTCATGCAACAGCTCGGGAATAATGTCCCCCAGGCCGATGTCATTGTGACCAACCCGACGCATTTTTCGGTCGCCATTAAATATGATCCAGAAACAATGGCAGCCCCAAAGATCACCGCCAAAGGGGCAGATCTGATCGCGTTTCGTATTCGCCAGATCGCTCGCCAGAATGATGTCCCGATTATCGAACGCCCGCCTTTGGCTCGTGCGTTGTATTGGGGCATGGAGGTCGGGCAAGAGGTCTCGCTCGAGCATTATGAAGCGGTGGCCGAGTTATTGGCATTTGTCTATCGCATCGATGGACGGATGGAAGAAAAGATGAACAAGAGAATTCAGACCCAAACACCAGCAGAAGAACCCGTAGGCGTATAACCTGTAGGCAATCATTTCTGGTTGAAGCTACACGGATGTAGGAGACCAAGACGAGCGTGGCAGAACAGCAGCAAAACACGATTATTTTCCCAGCATGGATGCTCAAGATCGCCGAGTTGCGATCTTTGATTGTGCCCGTTGGGTTTGTGCTGTTGATTTCGGTGTTGTTGGTGCCATTGCCACCGGCACTGCTTGACATCATGATTTCGCTCAATATTTCGCTCGCGGTCATCGTCCTGCTGACTACGCTGTACATGAAACGGGCGCTCGAGTTTAGTGTGTTCCCATCCTTACTCCTTGCCACCACACTGCTTCGGCTTGTGCTCAATATCGCCTCGACCCGATTGATCCTCACCGCAGACGCATCAAGCCCTGAAGAAGCGATGGATGTTGCCGGCAAGGTCATTAGTGCGTTCGGTTCGTTTGTTGCTGGCGATTCGCTCTTTGTGGGTGTGATCATCTTCTCGATCTTGATGATCGTTCAGTTCATGGTCATCACCAAGGGTGCCGGCCGAATCGCAGAAGTCGCTGCACGGTTCACGCTCGATGCGATGCCCGGCAAGCAGATGGCGATCGATGCCGAGCTTTCTAATGGCATGATCAACGAGACCGAAGCACGCACCCGCCGAGACGAAATCTCACGCGAGGCAGATTTCTTCGGTGCGATGGATGGTGCATCCAAGTTTGTCAAAGGCGATGCTGTTGCAGGTCTGATCATCACCGTGATCAATATCGCTGGCGGCTTTGCAGTGGGTACTGTTGAACGAGGTTGGCCAGCAGGTCAATCTGCTGAAGTGTTTACTCGGTTGACCATCGGCGACGGATTGACCTCGCAGGTTCCGAGTTTCATTATCTCGATGGCTGCTGCATTGATCGTGACGCGATCGGGCGACAAGAACGAACTCGGGCTGGAACTGACCTCCCAGCTCACCTCCCAACCAGTCGGGATGATGATCACTGCCGGGTTCCTCGCAGCGTTGTCATTTACACCATTGCCGACCGTGCCGTTGCTCGTGACTGCGATAGGGATCGCAGGTCTTGCCTATGGCATGATGCGATCCACCAAATCGCGTGCGTCGCAGGTGATCCAAGAAGAAATCGCCGAAGCAGCAGCGACCCCGATGGAAGCACCACCCGTCGAAGACCTGCTCAAGATCGATGTGCTTGAACTCGAAGTGGGCTATGGATTGGTCCCACTGATCGATACCACCCAAGGCGGCGATCTGCTCGATCGTATCAGCGCGGTTCGTCGCCAACTGGCGGTCGAACTTGGGTTAGTCATGCCTCCGGTTCGGATTCGTGACAACATGCAGCTTGCGCCGGGGGAATACCGTGTAAAAATTAGAGGCAACACAGTTGCTTCAGGATCGGTCGAAACAAGCAAACTCATGGCGATGGATTCGGGCTTGGTGACCGATGCGGTCGAAGGCATTCCAACCAAAGAACCCGCGTTTGGTCTCGATGCACTCTGGATCGACCCTCACCTTCGCCCACGCGCCGAAATGCTCAACTACACAGTGGTCGATCCAACAAGTGTGCTTGCGACCCATATCACCGAGATCGTCAAGACCTACGCCGACGAGTTGCTCACGCGCGAAGAAGTGAACAATCTGCTCGAAGGGCTCAAGGAGAAGGCTGGCAAGCTTGTCGAAGAGACCGTGCCCGGGATCATCAAGACCGGCGAGCTTCAGAAGGTTTTGCAGTCGCTGCTCCGCGAGCGGGTTCCTATCCGCGATATGGAAACCATCCTCGAAACCTTGGCCGATTGGGGCACCAAGACCAAAGATTTGGATGTTCTTGTCGAGTATGTCCGCAACGGGCTCCGCCGAACCATTTGTTCGATGTATGCCTTGCAAGACGACCAAGGCGATCTCTCGCTCTTGTGCGTGACCCTCGATCCCGGACTCGAAGATCAGATCAACTCATACATCGAGCGAGGCGGGCAAGGAACAACTTTAAATATGCCCGCACGGATTGCGCGAGATATCGCCACCAAGGTTGCAGACGGTTTGAGCAGTGTTGGCGCCCGTGGCGGGTTGCCCGTGGTGATCGCATCGCCTCAGGTTCGCAACGCGGTTTGGCAGATCGTCGAGCCTCATGTCCCTGTGGTTGCGGTACTTGGATACAACGAGGTGGTCGCCGGGATCAATGTCGAATCGGTCGCGTTGATCGCTCCGATTGGGCAAGAAACAACCCCCGCCCAACCCCAAGGCGTCGGGGCATCGCCTCAGGTCGTCGCCTGAAAATCAACATGATGCGGATCGGTGCCCGTTACGGGTGGTGCGCGAGCCTTGGATCGGGTACAGTGGTCGTACGAAATACCCGTTCGGATGAGCGGCTCACACCACGCATGCGCTGCGCGCTCAAGAACATAGCCAGGACGGCCAAATGAAGCTCAAAACATACACCGCTGAAACAATGGCCCAAGCACTCGCCCATGTCCGCAAGGACTTGGGCAAAGATGCCATGATCCTGCATACCCGAAGCTTCCGCGTCGGGTCCTGGCTCGGGCTTGGCGGCAAGAATATGGTCGAAATCACCGCATCCTCGCCTGCGGTTTCTTCTATACATCAAAARACGCCTCGGGCAATGCCTCGCGTTGTTCGCCAGCAGGCACCTGTCCAAATGCCCGCCCAAACCATCGAATCAAAGCCCATCGTGCGCGAACCCGAGATCGTCATCCAACGCGGGCGAACCGTAACGCGTCAGCGATTGGTCCATACAACGCCTGCCAGCGTCCAAGCAAGTTTGACACATGAATCGCCGAGCCAGATCAATCATGATCATGATGATTATGATCATCATGGGGATGACCGCGGACTCAATGGCCGCGATGCACTCTTCGCAGATGATGCACCATCCGCTCCGCCAGCGCGTGTTCCCAACCCAACTCAACGGCCCCAAGCGGCCGAACCAACATCGACAAGGTTTGCAGATCAACCAGTGGTTTCAGCAATGATCCCACAAACCAAACCCAAGCCTGCAAAGTTTAGCAGATCAAAGACCAAGCCAGCAGCATCCGCTGAGACACAAACCAACGACGAGCTGCGAACCCAGATCGATTCGCTCCAAAAAATGATGGGCCAAGTGCTCGAATCGACCCGTAAGACTGCGGTCGCAGTGGGGACCGGCAATGCAGATGCAGCACTCCCCAATGGCGAGATGCCCGCGCCGTTGTTTTCTCTCTATGCCAAGATGATCGACAACGATGTGCCTGTAGAACTCGCTGACAATCTGGTCGGCTCATTGCGAGATCGGCTCGATGCGATCGAACTCAAAGACCCGCTGATCGTTCGCCAGGCGCTTTTACGAGCAATCGAGCAGACGATCCAGGTGCGTTCGGAGTCGTTATTGACGATTGATCATAACTCATCGACAGGGCGTCCACGCGTAATCGCATTGGTCGGACCAACGGGGGTGGGCAAAACGACTACTGTCGCTAAACTCGCTGCTACCTACAAGTTACGCCACGGAAAAAATGTTGGTTTGATCACATCAGACACCTATCGAATCGCTGCGGTCGAGCAACTGCGGACCTACGCGGGGATTATTGGGTTGCCGCTCAAGGTCGCCAACTCCCCCGAAGAACTGGCCCAAGCGATTGAAGAACTAAGCAGCTGCGATATCGTGGTGATCGATACGGCAGGGCGATCCCAGAATGACGCTCGTAGGCTCGAAGAGCTTGCCGAGTTTACCAAAGCGGCCAACCCAGACGAAACCCATCTTGTGTTATCCACAACAGTTGGGGATAATGTTTTAAGGAAGACTGCTCAAAGATTCAAGGCTTTAGGCCCTGACCGGTGTATCCTTACCAAGCTTGATGAAGCGGTGACCACCGGACCTATTGCGGGTCTCTCTGACCGGATCGGTTTGCCGTTAAGCTTTATTACCGTCGGCCAGGAAGTGCCCGACGATTTAGAGCCCGCTCGCGCCGATCGTTTGGCGCGTTGTGTGCTCGACGGCCCGGAAGCCGTGGTTCGGAGATGGAGCGAGGATAACGGATGAGCCAAGCAGTTTCGGCACACAACTCCAACCCGCATGAWGGTCCWGGKGGAYMGAATCAARYRGGGCAMGCCARCGKTGACGACCAAGCRTCTCGRYTGCGCGARCTKGTSAGTTCTTTRGGKCARCCRAGCGYYGAAGAGTTTGCRCAAGAYACMAGCAAACTCWCGCCTCCGGTTCGYCGAATCCCRATCGTTGCSATTGCMTCWGGYAAAGGCGGCGTYGGCAAAACAAATACCTCGGTGAACCTCTCGATCGCACTCGCCAAACACAATCGCCGAGCCATGTTGCTCGATGCCGATATTGGTTTGGCCAACGCTGATGTGCTTTGTGGTTTAATGCCTAAAGCAAGGCTCGAATCCGCAGTCGGCGATTCGGCAGCCTTCTCACTCGAAGATCTTGCGATCGATGCCCCTGGCGGCTTCCGCCTGATCCCCGGTTCGGTTGGAATCGGTCGCGTCGGTGAACTCGACGACGCCGAACGAGGCGTATTGCTCAATCGACTCAATGATCTCCAAGCACACAATGATGTCATCATGATCGACACCAGCGCAGGGCTCGGCCCTTCGGTGACCGCGTTTATYGAYGCAGCCGATGCMTGCCTGATGRTTGTGACMCCMGARCCRACRAGYATYGCMGATGCCTACGCCCTGATTAAGGTGCTTGTATCGCAAAGTGCCGAGCGACCCGGACACAAGCTTCCGACATTGGCGTTGATCGTGAATCAAGCAGTCAACGAGAAGGAAGCCCAAGCAGTTCACACCCGGATTTCGGGGGTCTGCGATCGATTCCTCGGCTATCAGCTTCCGATGATYGGCTACATCCGCCGTGATAAGAAAGTGATCAAAGCGATCAAGGCGAGAATACCCTATATGATCGACGCGCCAAAGTGCAACGCATCGCGTGATATGGGCGAGCTGGCGGCATCGCTCATCGATTGGCTCGGAATCGAAGGGCGTGCAAGCGCAGCCCCTCGCCGACGATTCTTCGGCCGGGGCTAAACCATTGGATAATCAATAGATAGCGATAGGATCTGCGGGTGCGGATTGCTTTTTCGTATGGATTCTTTGGCGCGTGCTTTGCGTGAAAGAGCATCAACGAGCATGGTGCGCACGAAATGCGCATTCAGGCTTGTGTATGCTGATGATTCCGCCGATGGAGAGCGTGTATGAGTGATTATTCTGATATTGAAATTGTAGAAGACGGAACAACGCTTAATTCGAGCGAGTACCTCGCGGATATCCCAACGAAGTTGACTTCTGGTGTGCTTGGATTGATGGGATTCATGACCGCTTGTCTCGTTGGACTCTTGGCGGGGAACCCTGGGATCATCATCCTTGGGCGTGCATTGATCGCGATGCTGTGCTGTGCGTTTGTTGGCAAGATCCTTGGCGCGGTCGGCGAGGTGTGTATTCGTGAGTTTGTGAATCGGTACAAGTTTGATCGTCCAGAGCCGGCCATGCCTCAGCAGCTTGCCGATCTGGATATGGAAAAACAAGCGCATGAGTCGATGGTCAAGAACATGAAAAAAGCTGCATAAAAAGTATATGTTTGCTACCACATCGGGCATGTAGATTTGATATACTCTTGTCAGCCTGAGCAAGGATCGCTCAGGGGGACAATTCACGCTTTTCGCGTTTAGACTTTGAGCACTATCGGACGGATCAGATTTGATCTGTATTGATGGTGAGAACCAAGCTCGATTCACGAAAAGCAACCTGTGTCAAGGGTCAAGGAGCCGACCAATGACTGCGATGAGATCAAAATTTTCTTCACGCAACTCCGCACAACATGCTGTGTCGAGTGGCCTACCTACACCCTTTGACGAAATGGAAATGCGTGATGTCTGGGTGTTGTATCAGTCGGGTTCAACCGACGAGCTACGCAACTTCTTGATGGAGAAGTTTCTTCATCTTGTGCGATACAACGCCGAGCGGATTTATCAACGATTGCCCGACGAGGTCGACCTTGAGGACTTGATGTCCGCGGGGCTCTTTGGATTGATGGATGCCATCGATGCCTACGACCTTGAGCGTGGCGTGAAGTTCGAGACCTACTGCGCCCCGCGTATTCGTGGTGCGATTCTTGACGAGCTGCGTTCGATGGACTGGGTGCCCCGTTTGGTGCGCCACCGGACATCGAAGGTTGAAGCCGCCAAGCAGCAGATCCAGATGGAACTCGGGCGCAAGGCGACCGATGTAGAAATCTCGGGTCGGCTCGAAATCGACGACAACGAGTACATCAAGTACAAGCGAGATTCAAGTGCTGTTTCGGTCACTAGCATCACCCGCAAGTGCTACCAATCTGAAGGCTCACGCGAACTCCGCGAGATCGATGTTATTAAAGACGAGCATCAGACCTCCCCGGTCAAGCTCATCCAGCGTCGTGATCTCAAAGATCTGATGACCAAAGGGCTGACCAGAGCAGAGCGATTAATCGTGGTGCTGTACTACTACGAAGGCATGACGATGAAGGAGATTGGCACGACGCTCGATCTTTCAGAATCGCGTGTTTCACAGATGCACTCGTCGATCTTGGCAAGGCTCAAAGCCCAGATGCAGCATCGGATGCGTGAGCTTGAGCCGATGAAAACCCACTGATACCCGTTTATCAGTAGATAGCTTCTCTTGACCGATCGCATTTTGGATGCGATCGGTTTTTTGTGTGTTTACTTCTTTGATCAACACGCCTTCACTTGTGTATGGGTATTGATGCATATATCGCGTTGGGGAGCAACTTAGGTGATCGCCACGCCAACATCCAAGGCGGGCTTGATGCGATCGCGTTACTCCCCTCAACTACAGTTGTGCAATGCTCAACGATCATTGAAACCGATCCGATTGGGCCGGGGGATCAAGGGTGCTATCTCAATGGTGCAGTGCATATCGAGACCGAACTTGAGCCTCGGGTGTTGCTTGATTCATTGCTCAAGATCGAAGCTCGGTTCGGGCGCGATCGTGAAAAAGAAATTCGATGGGGGGCGAGGACGCTCGATCTCGATGTGTTGGTCTATGGCGATCTGGTGATCGATGAGCCAGGTTTAGAGATCCCGCATCCACGATTGCACACACGCTCGTTTGTGCTGATACCAATGGCAGAGATTGCATCGAATCTCATTCTTCCAAGGTATAAAAAAACACCCCAAGTGTTGCTTGAGGTGCTCGAATCACTGAGTTGATCAGTTTTAGCTAGCTTCTGCTCGTGGGTGAGCATCGTTGTACGCATCTTCAACACGCTTGGTAGACAGATGTGTGTATACCTGAGTAGTCGAGAGCGACTGATGCCCGAGGAGTTCTTGGACAGATCGCAGATCAGCACCATTATCAAGCAGATGTGTTGCGAAAGAGTGACGCAGAGTATGCGGCGAGATCGTCGGATCAAGTCCAACGGCGCGGAGATACTTATCAAGCTTTCGGCGGACCGAACGCGAGGAGAGTCGGCTTCCATGCTTGTTGAGGAACAAGGACAATGATTCTTCACCAGCGTCGCGAGCAGCCCAGACCGGTGCGAACTTCGCATCGTTGGTCATCAGTTCGATGTACTTGCGAATCGCGCCGAGTGCATGCGAGCCCAAAGGCACGATGCGTTCTTTGCGTCCCTTGCCTCGGACATGCATCGCTTCGTTCTCAAAGTCAAGATCGTCGTGGTTGAGCCCGACGAGTTCGGAGACACGGATGCCAGTCGAGTAGAGTGTTTCGAGCATCGCACGATCGCGACGACCAAGGACATCGTTGTCGCTTGGTGCTGCCAAAAGGCGTTCGATTTGTTCGATGGTGATGGCCTTTGGCAAACGCTTCGACTGGCGAGGCGTGCGGATCAGGGTCATCGGGTTATTGGTCGTAAAGCCCAGGCGGTTGCCCCATTTGTAGAATGAGCGGAGGGTAGCGATCTTGCGTGCGAGGGTAGCGGGGGAGTAGCTTTGTTCGCCGAGGAATCCCAAGAACCCACGGATGAGATCGGCATCTGCTTCGCAGATGATGTTGGTGATCGTCGGGCGATCGATTTTGCCGACGACATCGTCGCCGGTGGCGGTGCGCGATTTGAATGCGAGTTCTTCCGCAGCCTGGTCGAGGGCGATGCCGGTATCTTCGCAGAGATATTCGATGAACTGACGCAGATCCGCACCATAACACCGGGCGGTGTAAGGCGAAAAATGGCGTTCATCGGTGAGGTAGGATGCAAAGCTTTGGGTAATGGGGATGGTGGTCATGGGCGGACTCCGAGAGATCCAAACAGGATCGGTGGGTGGCAATGTGGTCGGTACAGTGATYTCTTTTTGTGCTATCGGTCGTTCGATGGCCCGGCTGAAGGTGTATCTACCTGATGATGGATAACTATTTCGGATGCGATGAGTTCTGCATCCGCCCAGGTCAGCTCGATGTTCGGGTCGTCGGCGATTTCTGCCAATCGTTCGAGGAGATCACCGGTTTGTTGAGGTGCGCAGGCAAACCGCCAGAAGTGGGGAGGCCTTTGAAGGGTGACACAAACCATATCGCCAGCAGCGTTATCTGGACCTGGACGATCAGCCCCAGCTTTTTTGCTGGTCGAGTAGTTTGGATGTTTTCGGTGTTGGTCGGTCACTGATGCACTCCGTTGGCGACGGGGCATCAGTTGCCCAGTCAGGGTTTTGGGCGCCTTGTGTTGCGCTGTTGGCGCGACAGGCGGAGCCATTCCTCGTCAATCAAACGACCCACCGCGTGGTGGGCAGCAAACTGCGTGTACAAATCCATGCTTGCGATATACACCCGCCAGGCGAGTGCCGAGTTCTGATTGCTGCGTCCGTCTGCGTACGACTTGACCGCCATTAAGACTGAGTGGTCTCGGGCGTCGAGGTATTCGGAAACAACCGAGACAGGTTCGCCTGCGAAGGAGAGCCCGTCATAGGTGCCAAAGTCGGTAAACGACATGGTCAATGCACGGGTGTCAAGGCGAGACTTGGCCGCGTTGGCCATCGCGCCCGGTCGGGCATACAGAGCAATCGCGAGCCCGATGACCGGGGGGTCGTATGGGTCATAGGCGGTGATCGATCCTGCGAGGACCGCATCGGCACCAAGATATTCTGCGATTTTATGAGCATCTGCGGAGGATTGGATTCCGTCTTTGAGTCCCAATGCTCGCAATGCTTCGAGTGAGCGGTTGAGCGATAGGCAGCGGACGCCTCGGATGCCTTGGGCAGCTGCGACGAGTGAGTCTCCGACATTCATCGAGTCGGCTACCGATGTTCCTGATTCGTTGATCGGTGGGATCACCGCCCAAAGCACATCGCCCGTGGCGGTGTCATAGGGAGAAACGATGACTCCGGGAGGGAACATCTCGTCGCGCTTCTGGTTCATCGCACACCCAGGGGTGTTGATCGATGTGATCAACACAAGGGTTGCGAGAAGAACCGAAGCAAGCATGGTCTGTGCACTTGTCATGGCGTCCTGCCGAATACAAAGACGAGCATCCATTCTCGCCTGAAGGTTCGATCCCGAACGGGTGTTCGGGGTGAAACTCGCCCAATATTTTTCAACATTGGGTAAGTGGTGGGTGGGTTAGTTTCCGGTTTGATTCTCGGTTGGGAAGGTTGCGAACGATTCAGCCAAGTTTGGCATCATCACGCTTGCAGCTCTGATCGCAGGCGAGAGTTCCATCGACCAAAGATGGTCTTGGCCGTCCATGTTGGAGACGAAGTAGATATCGTTGTTGCGTCCCCAGACTGGCATCAGATCGATGGTGTCGCCATTGGTGAGTTTGATCTTGCCGGTGCCTCGGGTGGAGACCATCCAGATGGTGGATGAGTCTGGGCGAGCGGTTGTTCCTTCAGACCATGATTCGGAGTTTGGAACCGCAGCGAAGGTGATAAACTTGCCATCGGGTGACCATGATGGGTTGATGAGCGCTTGGTTTGGAGCGGTTGCGATTTCTGTCTCTCGGCTTGCAGTACCAGGATTTGGATTATAATCGAGTGTCCAGATCGAGAAAGCACGATCGCCGCGTTCGCGGGAGCGTTGGAAGAGGATCTGGTCTGCCCCAGCGATTCCGGTGCCTGCGACTGGACACCAATCGGGGAAGAGTCCGAACCCGATGAACTGTGACCCGGTATCTGCGATGACATCCTTGATCCAGATTTCCCAGCGTCCTGATTGTTGACCAAGGCGACAGAATGCGATCTGTGTACCATCGGGTGACCAGGTTGGGTGAAGATCATTGGCCGATCCATTGGTAAGCTGAACAACCTTGCCGCCTTCGAATGGCATGATGTAGAGATCCCATGTGCCGCTGCGATCTGATGCGAAAGTGATGAAGTTGCCATCAGGTGAGATGGCAGGCATGACATCTTGTGCCGGGTCATCGGTCAGGCGGGTGACGACTGAACCATTGACTGACTTGATGTAGAGATCTGCGGTCGGACGGTGCTGTGTCGAAGCGAAGATAAGATGGCGGCCGTCGGGGGTGACGATCGGATCGAAATCTGAACCTGCGTAGGAGCTTGTCACCTGGCGAACATTAATGGTTGCGCGGGTCGCGTCGCCGTTGGTTTCGGAGGGGAGTTCTACACCCATCGCGTTGGCGTAGACGAATGCGGAGATATCGCCCGAGCGAAGAGCAGCGGGGGATGCTTTGTCATCTGTAAAGTATGGGGCACGCTTGACAGGGTTTGGTGCATCTGCGTTTCCGAGTTGCATTTCAAAGTCTGGATCTGTGTTGGTGCTTGCTGATGAACTGCCCGAGTTGGCAGTAAACGAGTTGTCAAAGCCTGTGCTTTGGTTGTCCGGGGTGAAACCATCATTTGAAGCAAAGGTATTGGTCGGTGCTGGTGCAGCGGTTGAAGCTGAGAAGGTGTTGGTTTCGTAGGGAGCCTGGTATGCCGGGGGCGTGAAGGAACTTGCGATTGGCTGTGAGTTGAGCGATGCGCTCGAGTTGCTCTGGAGGGTGGTCGAGTGGGAAGGGGTGAGTTGGGTGAACTCTGTAGGCTCGGTATTGGCGACAAAGTAGGTGCTTGTGCGCCCTTGAGCGAGCTCATTGCGTGCTTGTTCTTGTTGGAGCTGGGACTGCTTGTTCTTGTTCCAGAATCCGGCCCGCTTTGCGCCGCATGCGGGGAGAACAGCGATTGTTCCTGCGAGTGCGAGGATGGTGAGCGGACGCATTGTGTGTTGGAAAGGTGTGCGGTTCATCTTGTGAGCCTCTGCTTTGAGCGTGTGGTGGTCTCGTTTTTTGGGCGTCGGGCTCCGCCCGTTCGTCCTGTCATTGCATATGCCGATGAATGCTCAATCTTGAGCTCGGCTCGCAACAGGTGGTGCATGCGGATCTCCGATCCACGACAAACATCACCCATGTAAAATCCTTTATCGGACGGGGAGGGTCAAAATCTTGAAGGGAGATAACCCCGCAGGGACTTATAAATGGAATTGGCACAAAAAAGTGTTGGGCGGGCCCCACCACAGGCCCGCCCAACAGGAGAGAGATACTGATATCTCTACAGAATGGCTCGGTTTGATATTTTTTGAGTACCTTCTTATACAACGCGTCGGCGGGACATCATCGCCGGGGTGTCGCCGGGGCGATCCCATCGAGCGTGTGCCCCTCGGGGTTGTTGGACAGCAATGAGGTGATCGAGATAGGTATCAAGCGATTTTTGCTCGAACTGCTCGAGATATTCAGCGGTTGCTGAGGTATTGATGGAGATGATCTGATCGACCACCTGGGTGCGTGAGAGCTTGATAGGCGGGGCCGACGGGAGATCTCTGTTTTTGTCAGCGGATTTGGTGTTGATGGACTTTGTCCATGAAAAGAGGTCGGTCATCTGTTGAGTCTCCATACTCGTTTGCTCGCACACGCAATGAGTCGGCAGCCTTGCCTTCTCCCGTGTGCTTGCTCGATATCGGGAGGTTTGTGCGCACACGAGGAGCGGATAACACACTCGGACCCATGATCGCGCGAGAATTATGCGCAGCGGGCGCAGGATTGGCAGTTGTGATCTTTTCAAAGATACGAAGCAAACCGTTGTGAGGGGTTCGTTCGTGTGCATCGCTCCATGTGTGCTGATGGGTTGCCTCGTCGTGCTTTCACGCTACCATCGAGCCTTACAACACGCCAATCTCGATAGGAAATCTTGGTATACGAGTTGGTATACCAAGCAGTAGATTTTCAGGAGCATCCATAATGAGCACACCAACCGATCGCGTCTATTCAGAGTCTCACGAATGGCTCAAGGTCGATGGCGAAATCATCACCATCGGGCTGACTACCTTTGCGGTCGATCAACTTACTGATGTTACCTTCGTCGAGATGCAACCCGACGGCACCATGATCGATCCGGGTGACTCGGTCGGCGAAGTCGAATCCGTCAAAACAACCTCTGATATCTACTCACCTGTTGGTGGCGAGATTATCGAAGTGAATGACGCGCTTGCTGACAACCCAGAGATGGTGAACGCTGATCCCTATGGCGACGGATGGCTCATCAAAATCCGAATCGAAGACCAGGGCACATTGGGCAACTGCATGGACGCCGAAGCGTACGACGCAACGCTCTAATACCGTGCAACTCCATTGCGTGCTTTCCCTATAAGACTCCCATGATCAATGCTATCGGTGTTCACAAATCATTCGCCATAGGCACACGCAAAGTCCACGCACTGCGAGGCGTGGACTTAACCATCGATACGCCGGGGTTCTATGCCATCATGGGGCGATCAGGATCTGGTAAATCTACGCTCTTGCACATGCTCTCCGCGATGGATCGACCAGACAAAGGCGAGATCATCGTCTCTGGCAAAGCAATCCACTCGATGAGCGAAGCCCAAGCGACGATGTTTCGGCGTAAGGACATCGGGGTGATCTTCCAAGCCTTCAATTTGATTCCAACGATGACCGCATTGGAGAATGTCCAGTTGCCGGGTCTGCTTGCTGGCGATCAATCCAAAGAACTTGTCAATCGTTCGCACGAGTTGCTTGAACTACTCGGGCTTGGTGATCGAACCACCCATCGCCCCGAAGCCCTCTCTGGGGGCGAGCAACAGCGCGTCGCGATCGCGCGGGCATTGCTTTATAAGCCGGCGGTTATTTTTGCGGATGAACCTACTGGTAATCTCGACACTACCGCGAGCGAGATGGTCTGGGCGATGCTCAAACAAATCGCCAAAGAACAAGAGGTGACGGTTGTTATGGTTACTCATGAGCCAGTGGCTGCGAGCTATTGCCAAAGACTCTTCGTGATGAACGATGGTCAGATCGTCGGGACAATCGACGCACCAGAAGAAGGAGCATTCGATGCGGGCACCATTGCAACTCGCACGCAGCATCTGCTTAGCGCGACTCAGTAGGCTCTATTTGTTGAGTGCTGCCGTTGCGCTCTCGGTGGTCTTGGTCACCTCGATTGCCTGCGCGATGGCTTCGCTCAATGCTGCATTCCAAGCGCAGATAGATACGCAAGTGGGGACGGCGGAGGTCCGGTTGCGTCCGGCTTCGGGCGATACCATCAATGCCAAGGTGGTCGGTGTTGTTGAGTCTTGGGAAGGTGTGCAGACGGTACTCCCACGATTGCAAAGTACGCTTTCTTTGGTGATTAAGTTCGATACCTTCGATCTTGATGTTCAACAATCAGATGGCTCTTACCGTGCGGCTCCTGTTCGTTATGCAACCAATGCATTCGTCAATGGGGTCGACCCAGAGAACGAGTTTGAAGCTCGCCCGATCAAGCTCATTGAAGGGCGATATCCTAAAGCACTCGACGAGATCATGATTGATCTGCGTGTTGCCCAACGCCTGAGCTGGACATACATTGAAAATGCCAAGACTGGCCCGCAGGGGCTCACTCTTGCCGACCCAGGTGCTTACTTCGAGAAAGATTTTCCGTTCGCCGGGATGAGCGTGGACACTGCAAAGCAAGCACTCGCCCTCAATCAAGGCATCGGTGTTCGTGTAGGATCTTCGCTCAAGGTTCCCCGTCTTATTGGCAGAGAACGAACGCTGACTGTGGTTGGAATCGCAGAACCGGCGCCGCTTGGTGGCAAGCCGATTGCATTCACAACCATCGAGACACTCGACAAACTGAACCGAAAGAAGAATCGACTGACCGACATCGAAGTTGGGCTTGCTGAAGGCATCGATCCAGAGGCATTCGTTTCGCTGCACGAGGACGAGTTGCTGCCTCGGGTGATGCTTCAAACAACCGGACGCATTACTAGCGGCGTAGAAAACAACATGGCGGCGACTCGGTTAGGCTTTATCATCATCATGGTCGTGACCATGTTCTCTGCGGCGTTCATTATTGCCACTGGCATGACCACCGGCGTCGCAGAACAACAGCGAACCCTTGGGGTTTTGCGTGCGGTGGGGGCGCGAAGAAGACAGCTCGCGTTCGCCCAACTCTGGGTTGGATGTATTGTCGCAGGGCTTGGTGCGGTTGTTGGCGTGCCTATCGGGGTCGCGCTCGCGTGGGCACTCGCTACGATATTTGATCAACAAATGAGCGCAGGGTTAGTGATCCCGGCGGGCAACATCACGATCACTGTTTTGGGCGCCCTCTTCGCTGGGCTGGTCGGTGCTCTTTGGCCGGCATGGCGGGCGGCGTCGCTCTCGCCGTTGCAGGCGATGACCCAGTTGGCAACCCCACACAAACCCAAGGGCATTCTCCTTGTTGGAGGGGTTGGGCTTTTCGGGATCATGATCATGATCTCGATCATTGTTTTTCTCGCCGAATCGCCTCTTTTTTTCTGGTTGCATGCGCTCGTTGGGACGCCGATGATGGCGATCGGATATTTTCTTATCTCGGTTCCGCTCATGATCGTTGTGGCCAAGGTGTTTGCTCGCCCGCTGTCGTTTGTGCTTCGGCTTCCTGGCCCGTTGCTTGGAAGAACAATTGCTGCGACACCTTATCGACACGGATTTACCGCGGGCGCACTGATGACCGGGCTGGCGATGATGATCGGTATCTGGACCAACGGCTCGGCAGCGATCAACGACTGGCTCGAAAAAATCGAGTTCCCCGATGCGTTTGCCTATGGGTTACCCTTGTCCGAAGAAGCCCAAGGCATTCTTGATGAGCTTCCATTTGTCGAGAAATCAAGTGCGATCTCGATGCTTGCTGTCGCGACCGATGCCTTCGGTGTTGAGGGGCTGTCGGCATACAAAACCAACTTCATCAGCTTCGAGCCCGACTCGTTTTTTGAGATGGCCACGCTCGAGTTTGTGCAAGGCGATCTTGAGACGGCGCACCAACGCCTCAACGAGGGCGGGTGCGTGATTGTTGCTCGCGAGTTTCTCGTCGCGCGTGGGTTAGGGGTCGGCGATACATTCGAGTGTCAAGATGCTCGCGATGAACCCCATCAGTTTGAGATTGTCGGCGTCGTGACTTCGCCAGGGCTCGAACTTGTCTCTCAGTACTTTGATCTCGGCGATAACTTTGTGAATCAAGCGATCGGATCGGTCTTTGGCTCGCGCGATGACATGATCAAGCACTTTGGTATGCGCACCGCCCAGCTGATTCAGGTTGAGCTGAGTGAAGATATTGATGATGAACAGGCTGTCACCGAGATGCGCATGGCATTGATTGGTGCGGGCGTTTTGAATGTTGGTTCTGGGCGAGTCATTCGTGAACAGATCGAAGCGGTGTTCCTGTCAACGATGGTTGTGCTTTCGACGATTGCGATCGGTGCGATGCTTGTCGCATGCTTTGGCGTGGCCAATCTTATCGTAGCCGAGATCAACGCGCGAAGATTTGAACTCGGTGTTCTGCGAGCTGTCGGCGCATCGCGCGGGCAACTCGTTCGGCTCATCTGTGCCCAATCTATTCTCATCGCGATCTGCGCCTGCATCCTCGGCACCGCTTTGGGAATTCAAAACGCATGGGCTGCTCGCGAGATCAACCGCCAGGTGATCGGGATTGATCTCTCGTCAACGCTTCCAATGGGCGCCATCTCGTTGGCGTGGGGCGTCACGATCGTTTTGGCACTCGCCGCAGCTGCCCCGAGTGCGATCAAACTCAACCGCAGTTCAATCCGTGAACTGCTGAGTGGTAAATAAGCATTCGTAAGATTGTGACACGAATGTGACAACCGAAAACGCATTGGTGTGGTATGGTCTTGTATGAAACGAACACGAAAAGCTCATTCGCTGCGTGCCTTCTGCGGACTCGTTGTGGCGGCCTGTTCAGGGTGGTCGCTTGGTGCGTCCAATGAATCAGCCGACAAACCAACAGATATCATGTGGTTGGTCGACGGCACCAGATTCAAATCATTCGTAGGGTGCGGCAACAGCGGCGAGTTCTCACAGCCGCCTCAGTTTGGGGTCGTGATTAATGAAGCCGGCGAGATCATCGAGCAACGCACACAAGAGACATGGGTTCGGACATATTCTGACGAACTCCTCGTGCTCTCATCCATGTTGTACGCTGGAGCAATCCCCAAGCGCACCATCATCAAACACGACTACCGGTTGGAGTATGAGTCAGACCTCGTGCCCAATCAAATTGGAAATGGATGGCTAATCTGTGAACGGAATCGTGGGCTTTCCGGTGGGATGATGCGCGACAATCACATGGTCGATCGTTCGAGCACCGAATACGATAAGTTTTTCTATCTCAATGACAAACTCGAAATGATCACCGATATCCAATCCCATTTGGGGCTTCGACTGCATGGTCAAAAACTCATCGGGTTTGTCGGCCCAACCGCTATCCCGGTTGTTCAAGAGCCGAAAACTCGGCTCCAACGCATCATCACCAAGAAGAACAAGCCTTCGAAGAACGCGTTCTTTCGTATTGATGTTGAGCAACGCAACTTCGATCATCCGCGATTCGTCCTCGCTACGGAAGTTGGTCATCGGTGGATCTATGACCCCATCACCGATACAAAGGTGCAAGAAGTCCTTGGGATTCAACGGTGGCCAAGCAATGAAGAGTTGATTATCTTCGGCACCAAGGAAGGCGAGCCGAGAAGTATCTACAAGGAAGACGGTACGAGTTTTCGCCAGATCGCCACGCTTGGATTCCGGATGGCACCGGTGTTTCTCACGAGTGAACACTTCTTGATGTGTGATGATCGTGTGGCAGGCGGTGCTGCGGGGCATCGGGTCTTCAAAGCCTACCAAATCATGCTTGATCCTGATGAGGACACAACCGATCGGCTCGTCGAGGTTGATGTTTCATGGGTTAAAAAAATCGAATATAAATCCGTTGGCCCATTCTACGGCGTACGAAACCAGAGCGATGAACTCGTCATCATTGATGCACGCTTCGAGCCGATCATGACCTTCGACCCGGCGTACACCCTTCAGCGGATCACGAATGCGGGCAATGTCCTGATCGTCGATTCTGAGACCCATGTGTTTTCCTACTTCGATGCACATGGCGAACTAATCCGTGATTACGATGTCGCTGTGTTGCTCGGGGAGTGAATCGTCCGGTATCTGAGAAAAAAGCAAATAGTTGCAAATTCGGTGTCACCAATCCGATAGTGGTGGGTCTATAGGTGTGTCATGACCAGAACGAGCACCCAACGCTATGATCTCCGTACCCAAGATCAATTAACCAGGAGCGTCCAGAACAGTGCATAAGCATCGAGACATCACCGGTATTCCAAGTGCCTGCTCTGATGAGCAGGTCATTGCTGATGTGTTAGAGGGAAACACATCGGCGTTTGAGTTGTTGATGCGCCGCCACAACCAAAGGCTCTATCGACTCGCCCGGGCAGTCGTTGGTGATGACAACGAAGCCGAAGAGGTTGTTCAAGAAGCATTCGTCCGYGCSTAYGGKGCRYTGWSYAAGTTYGAAGGGCGATCGACCTTYGSSACATGGATGACCCGGATCGCCTATCACGAAGCTTTGCGGAGCAGAAGCAAACGCAAGCGGGCTTTCTTGAGCGATTCTAAAGCACTCGATCAAACAACACCAACCTCGCAGAGCCCTGTCGAGAACTCGCTCTACAAATCGGAGGCTCGCCAGATGATCACCCACGCATACGACAAACTCTCGCCAACCCACCGAACCGTCATCATGCTTCGGCTCGTCGAAGGCATGAGCACCCGCGAGACCGCCGAGTGCATGCGCGTCACACAAAGTAATGTCAAGGTGCTGCTCCATCGCGCCAAGGCCAAGCTGGTCGATGCGATCGAAGAGCGAGCCATCCCAGAACTCCGCGAACAGTTCTCGTTCGCTGGCGAGCGGTGTGATCGGATTGTCGAGGGTGTGCTTAGCCGAATTGGGGCGTAAAGATCGAAAGCCATTTTAGTCTGGGTGCCCTTACTCGCCGTCTTCGGCGCAGTAAGGTCTTTTTTTATTTCCTCCCCGGGCTTCCGAGGGAGGTGTTCGCATCTTCGCGGACGGAGGGGGTCTTGCTTTGTCCCTCCCTGCG
>NVSM01000071.1 GCA_002401225.1 bacterium | reverse complement strand
AAATTATTTGGCCCGGATGGTTTTAAGCTGTCCGATGAGATTGAGCTGCCGAGTTTTTCGATGTCGCCTCGGATGTATTTTCGTGGATTTGGTATTGATGACGGGGCAGCTTTGGCGTCTGGTGGAAATGAACCGATGCGATTGAATCGAGTGTATGGTGACGGGCGATCATTGAAGATTGGCCCAAGGTGGACATGGGTGCCGATCGAGGCGGGTGAGTATGTGGTGCGAGCGCGGGTGGCGGTGGCGTTGTTGCCCAAGTCTGCTCGGGGGTCCAAGATCAACTGGCAAACAGATGAACCTGTATTTGAAGCCTCGGCAATTTGGTATCGGGTGATTGATTTGGAGCATCGGGTTGTTGTTGAGGAATGATTTAGGGCGTATTTGAGGGGAAAGGTGGATTTGTTGGCTGGTATTGAGAATGATTCTCAATGGCTAGTTTTCTTCACTACATCCCGATCGCGACGACCGTTATTTCTGTGTTTTTTATTATCACGCTGATGAAGCGGGCGAAGTCTCGGGATTGGGCTCCGCATTTGTTGTGGTGGGCGGTGGGGGTATTTTTTTATGGGGTGGGGACTGCGCTTGAATCGGTGATCACGCTTCATGGGAACACGCTGATGTTGAATCGGGTGTGGTATTGGGCGGGCGCGATTTTGGGTGCGTATCCGTTGGCGACGGGGTCGGTGTATTTGTTGCACAAACGCAAGACGGCTCATATTCTGACGGGGTTGTCGATGATCGTGGTGATCGTGGGATCGGTCGCGGTGTTCATGACGCCTTTGATTGAGGCGAACTTGGATGTCGCGAAACCTGACGGGAATATTATTGGGTGGACCTGGATTCGGTTTCCGATCACGCCTGTGATTAATATTTATGCAGCGATCTTTTTGATCGGTGGGGCGTTGGTGTCGAGTATTCGTTTCTTTGATACGCCTGAGATGCGGATGCGTGCGTATGGGACGGCGTTGGTTGCGATCGGCGCCACGCTGCCCGGAATTGGCGGGACGATGGCCAAGCTTGGGACAAGCGGCTCGATGAGCGAGCAGGGGATGGTTGAGGTGCTGTATGTTGGCGAGTTTTTAGGATTGGTGTTGATGTGGTGGGGCTTTGAGCTTTGCACGCGGGCACCGAAGCCGATCATGGCTCAGGCTGATGAGGTTGTTGGCAAAGTTGATGAGTTGGGATCTTCAACGGAATAACACAGGCGGCGGGTGTGTTGATTGTTGTGACAACCAGACCTGTTTTTAATTTTCAACTTAACGAAGGAGAACTGCCATGGTCAACGCCATTGCTTGTGCTGTTATCGGTGTGTCTACGCTTTTTGCGACGGTTTCGTATTCATCGGATGCGATAGAGGATTTGCGTATTGTTGCTGTGGAATCAGCGGCAGCTGTGACTCAATCGGGATCGCTGTGGAAGAAGGGCAAGTATGCTGTCGAGGGCGGGTTCCGGTTTGAGGAGCGCGATGATGGGACTTATTTGGTTGTCGAATCTGACTTCAAGACCAAGAAAGGTCCTGACCTGAAGTTTGTGCTCTCGCCTTTGGACTACACGAGTGTCAAAGCGAAGGCCGCGCTCAAGGGCGGGTTGATTGTTGGCAAGCTCAAGTCGTTTACAGGTGCGCAAGAGTTCAAGCTTCCGGCGGGGACGGATGTTTCGCGATACACATCCTTGTTGGTGCATTGTGAGGAGAAGACCAAGCTGTGGGGCTCGGCACCGATCAACGCGGGGGAGTTGATCGCGCATGGTTCGAGTTGGACGAAGAAGTCGAGCAAAATCAAGGGACATTGGGAGATCGCGAAGACGGATGCGGGCTTGGTGCTTCGTTTGGGGAGTGATTTTAAGACGAAGAAGATGCCTGATCTGTTGTTGATACTTTCGCCTATGGATATGAAGGCGGTCAATGGTAAGAACGCGGCCACCGGCGGGCTTGAGTTCGCGACGCTTACGAGTGTGAAGGGGCAGAGCGAGTATTTGATCAAAGGCGTTGATTCACTCGATGGGTATAAATCGTTGGTGATCCACTGCGAGGAGTACGCCAAGTGCTGGGGCGGGACGGCACTTAACTGAGTCGGGTGAACAAGTTTGAGGAGAATGAACACGGGCAATGCTCGTGTTTTTTTATTGCTTTGGACTCGATAACGAGTGCCGGTATAACCGGAATATGTTCTCTAGGATGTTTTTTCGGAATAGATCGGGAGAAAACCTATCTTGAGAGGTGGTTAAATTGGTAGGCAATTGGATGTTCTGGTTGTGATTTCTTCTCCGGGGGGCGAACGAGGATCACGCTTTTTTGCCGATGCGGGTTATACGATCTTTGTATGACACACACCAAAGCACCGCGCCGGCGTCGAATCCCTGGAGTTCTCATGCTTTTTAATCTAACTTCTGTTCTTACCGCTTGCACGCTGATTTCTTGCGTGACTCTTATCGCTGTTGATGAGGATACGAAGAGGCCAGGTCGAGGGAACTCTTCGCCGTTTAGTGTTGCGAATGGATCGAATGGTGGCGGGTCTCCTGGTCACAATGGATCGGGGGGGGATGATACTGGTGGAGCGRATTCAGGGTCGGGATCAAATGATTATGGCCTTATTGGTGATCGCTGGCAGGACCGGGTGCCCCGCGAGCCAATGTGGTACATTCCATGTGGGGGGCTTGTGTATGACAACCCTGTGCATCCTGAGGACAACTATCGTGGATATGCGCATTGGTGGCGTGGCGAGGGTGCAGTCGAGAGGTTTATTGGTCGAATCCAGACGGGGTACGATGTTGGGGCTCGGTGGTTTTTCATCAATCGGCCGATGGGTGCGCCTCGGACTACGCATGTTCCTGGTGCGAGTTGGTTGACCTTAGATCATGATCGCCGCGATGACATTCCTAAGTTGCTCACGGACGCATTGCTCGATCGGTTTGACGAGCCTGTTCATGTCGTCTGGTTTATTGGCTCTGAGATGTCTGATCCTCGTTCTTTTCCGGGGTGGACCCCGGGTCGTACGGATGATTTTTATGCGGTCGGTGCGGATGAGAACTGGCATCAGTTGATATCATCGCGCGTAACACTCGGCGGATGGATTTCAACTGGTGCATCTGGGATTGCGATTGATGATTCAAGCCCACTCGCCGAGCGTGAGCATTTCATGAGGCTCTTTGAGAGTTTTAATGGATTTCCTTTCCATTTGATGATCTATGGTGAAACATATCCGTTGGATTTTGAGAGTGATGGTCGATATTTACGAGGGGGGTTTGGCAAACCGACCTTTGATCAGCATGCGATAGAAACTATGCCTTGGATCGCGACAACAAATTTCTTGGATCTGAACTGGCCTTTGGATTCGCAGTCAGATGTGTTCCCTGTCGATCCTGATAAAACGCGCATGTTTGTTTGGCTTGAGCATAGCAATCTTCGATATGGAAGCGACTCGGATCGGGTGCAACTTGTGAACGCCTATATGGATCGAAACCAGATACCGATCACAAATGATCCATTGATGTTCACTGRGGCGATCAATCGTTTACGGTCTTCGCATTCTTCGGCCCGGGCGCCGGGCGGGGGATCGGATCAGCAGTCGGGTTCTGGGAATCCGAGTTCAGGGTCAACGCGGGCACGATCGCATCGGGCATCTGGTTCGGGTGCTGCATCGGGTTCGGAGGGTGGTTCTACACAAGCGCAAGCAGGGCAGGGATCGACCAAAGCGAACTTGCCTAAGCGGTATACGCGGAGCAAACGCAAGCAGAAGTAGTTTGATTAGATGATTGGGCGGCTGGTCGGGGGTTTTAGATTCCGGTGGAGCCGAAGCCTGATGAGCCACGAGCCGTATCGTCGAGTTCTTCGACGGTGCGGATTGTTGCGTGTGCTACGGGTGCGATGACCATTTGGGCGATTCGGTCTGCGTGGTTGATGGTGAAAGGTTCATTGCCCAGGTTGATGAGTGCGATGAACATTTCGCCTCGGTAGTCGGCGTCGATGGTGCCCGGGGCGTTGGGGAGGGTGATGCCGTGCTTTGTGGCGAGCCCTGAACGGGGGCGGACTTGTCCTTCGTAGCCTTTGGGGATGGCGCATGCGTAGCCGAGGGGGATCTTGACGATTTGACCGGGTTCGATGGTGACCGTTGCGGGCATGTCGTGGCGGGGGAGGCATGCTGCGAGATCGAGACCGGCGGCGAGTTCTGATTTATATTGGGGAAGGGTTGCGCGGTCGTCGAGTTTTTTGATGCGGAGGAGCGCGGTGTGTGTAGTGGGCGAAGGCTGGGTAGGTGGTTGGGTGTGTGATTGGTTCATGCACGATGATAAGCATGCGTATGGCATGGTTGGGGAAGAAGTTTTGAGTTGTGGTAGGGATGAGCTTAGCTCAGGGCGATGTTTGCTTCGATCGAACCAATGAATTGGAGATCTTCGTCGGTGAGGTTTCGGCGCAGGTCGTCGAGGATTCGATTGAAGGAATCGATGAGTCGGCGGGTGGAGGCGATCGCGGTGTCCATMGARGAYTTGCCRGTSACTTGTTTGACGAGRTCTGGCTGATGGATSTCRRYGAGGTTKYGTTCKGARAYKGATTTMGCGTCGATGAGYGAKCGMAGSAGYGTSAKTGCTTCGTCGCGGTGTTGGGTGGCTTCTTGAATCATTCGTTGCTTGGCGGTGTCGATCATGTCGGCCTCCTTTGCCTGTATCAAATCATAGCATATGCGAAATCTGTATCGTGTTATTGTCGCATGCTTTAGGTCATCGGTCAACTGGGGTTGATGATTCCAATATTTCAATACGCAACTTGATCAACACAGATGCACTGTGTTGAGCGAAAAGGTGCGGAAACACTAGGGAATCGGTTATTTTTGGTCAATCGTCATCGTCATCGCCGCCGTTTTCGGTTTGGGCTTTGTTCTTGTTTTTCGAGAGAAAACCGAGCTGGACCATCAACCCGACGACGGTGAGCACGACCCAGGCACCGGCCCAGATGACGGCGGATTGGTTGAGGAAGTCTGGTCGTTGACCTGATCTTGCGGTGAGTAGTGCGGTGGTCGATGCCATCATCGCGGCGGAGCCAAAGAGGGAAGTGACAAGAGCGGTGGTGCGTTTGGGGAGAACAACGCCGATGAGGAGCCCGAAGGCGAGCCCGGCGAACCCTGCGCTTGTCGCGATGAGCTTGTCGCGTGTTGGGCGTTGGTCGAGGTCGGCCTTGATGGTGTTGTACATGTGAGAGACGAACTCTTGCGAGCGGGTGGCGGCGTCTTTGAGTTGTTGTTTGGTGTCGTCGTCGAGAATCTTGCCGTCTTCGTCAAGGWTGTTGAGCGCGGTTTCGGCGGCTTCTCGGTTGATGGTGTCGTTGAGTGAGGTTGTGATGCCTGCGAGGGAATCGGTGGTTTCTACGAGGGCGGTTTCGGTGTCGGTGAGATCGCCCTCGGTGAGGGTTGGGTTGAAATGGAGGAAGACCATCGCGCCCAATACGCCCGCAGCGGCGAAGGCCATCGCGGAGGTGAATGCGATGACGAGTCGGAACATGGCGAGGGAGACGAGGGACCCGAGGATGCCGCCGGCGATGAGGCCGGTGATTCCGGGCGAGAGGGTGAAGCCGCCGGGATGGAAGGTGGGGAGTCCGGTGAGTGGGAGGATTGTTGTGCCTACGAATGCGCCGATGGCGAGCCCGAAGAGGAAGAAGACGGGCTTGATGACGCGAGCGCCAACGAGCCAGAGGAGGAGCCCGGCCATGAGTGCCATGCCTAGGGGGACGGAGCCGCCTTCAGGGAGGGATTGGGCGAGGAGAAGCGTGGATGGTTCGATGGTATTGATCACGGTGTATTATTGGGATGCTGGTGGTGGGATTTCGTTGGGTGGGCCGGTTTCGGGTCCAGATTTGGATTATCAGGGTACTATCGGACAATCCTTTGCCAAGTGGGCATGTCTGTTGAGCTTTGAGGGTGATTTGGGCGATATCGTGCGTGTATGGCTAAGAAAACCACCAAAAAGAAGACCGCCAAGAAAACAACCAAGAAGACTACCAAAAAGGTTCAGTCTGGCAGCGAGACTGTGCAGGCATCGAAAGACCTTGCGGTGTTCCGTAAGAAGATCGATCGGCTAGATCAGAAGCTTGTCGATACGCTCAACGAGCGTGCGAAGCTGGTCGTTGAGGTTGGGGAACTTAAGCGTGGATCGGATACCCCGATCTATGCGCCGCACCGCGAGGCTCAGGTTTTGCAGAAGGCGATGGATCGCAACGAGGGGCCTTTGCTTGATCGGACGATCGAGGGGATTTATCGTGAGATGATGTCCGGATCGTTTGCGCTCGAGCGGCCGTTGCGGATTGGGTTCCTTGGGCCTCCGGGTTCGTACTCGCATCAGGCATCGGTCAAGCAGTTCGGGTCGTCGGTGGACTACGAAGATTTACAACTGATCGCGGGTGTGTTTACCGAGGTTCGGCGTGGGCATGTAAACTATGGGCTGGTGCCGATTGAGAACTCGATTGGTGGGGGGATTACGGAATCGCTTGATGCGCTGGCGCACAATGCTGGTCATGTGCATGTGTATGCTGAGGCTCAGATTGCGATTAAGCATATGTTGTTGACGAACTGCAAGCCTCACGATGTGAGGCGGATTCATTCGAAGCCTGAGGTGTTTGCGCAGTGCCGAAACTGGTTGACGACGCAGTATCCMAAYGCGGCGTTGATCCCCGATGCGTCGACGAGCCAGGCGGTGAAGACSGCGCTCAARGAGAAYMAGCTGGCSATTGAGATCGGGGCCGAGCCGGGCACCGCAGCGATTGCATCGGAGCTTGCGGGCGAGTTGTATGGCTTGCCGGTGTTGTTTAGCAATATCGCGGATAACCCGGACAACATCACGCGGTTTTACATTATCTCGAAGGAGAAGGCGCTGCCTACGGGTGATGACAAGACTTCGATTATGTTCGCGACCGAGGATAAATCGGGTGCGTTGGTCGAGGTCTTGCAGGCGTTTCATAGCGAAGGCGTGAACCTGAGCCATATCGACAAGAGGCCTTCGGGGCGTGAGAACTGGAGCTACGCGTTTTATATYGATGCGTTGGGGCATCGGGATGACAAGGCGATGAAGCGGGCGATTAAGAATGCGCGGCTGCACTGTAAGGACTTGCAGGTGCTTGGGTCGTATCCGAGGTCAAAGCGGATTTTGTGAGAGTGGTTTTTTTCGAAGAGCGTGGTTAGAAATCTCTTCGAGATTTTAACCACGGCACCAGCTTTGTCCACGGTGCTTTTTCTCGGCGCATCACCAAATCGGTGTCGTAGAGTTCTGGGATCACATCAACATACCAACCCAGATTGAACGGTTCTTTTTCAGGCACTATCGGCAGAAATTCCGGATTCTTCTTCGCCTTCCCCATCTTGAGAAACTCGCCGTGGAACTTCTCGCCGGGTTGCTGTAGTCGCCATACATCAAGTGAGTCTCTGTCTATCAAATACAATAACGAATAGGGCAATACGAATCCCCTTATATCTGGGCGGGCAAATCTTGGTTCTAAATAGATCGCTGCCTTGCCACTCCAGATCGCCTGACAAATCAACTCTTCCAAGTTGATGTAATGCTCAGCAYTCTTGAACGATTCGATATTTTTCCAATCAAGCATATGGAATTCTATGCCTACCGATCTCATCACAATCTTGGTGGATTGCATGTAAGTGACGAAGTCTCCTGCATGTCTTTTCTGTTTTGAGTGTGAATAGGACATGCAGGAGCCGGGGACGGCACCGGCATGGCACCCGGANRAGATKGAGANRGRGAWTRAKWKCNYTRCYGYSYCSSWSKGGCNWKYCGGGGSASSYGKMYCGCAGGGACGGAG
>NVSM01000015.1 GCA_002401225.1 bacterium | reverse complement strand
GCCCGGCGGGCTATGCCTCAGCTCAAGATATGGATTATGGTGATCTGGGTTCGATCATCGACGCCATGTTTGGTGGCTCGGCCAGAGGACGAGCACCAGGGGGCTTTGGTGGTGGATTCGGTGGTCGACAGCATGCTCGTCCACAAAGACCACGCAAAGGTCAAGATCTGCATGTTGGTTTGCGAGTGAGTTTACGCGATGTGCATCAGGGGGTGAACAAGGTCATCTCSGTSCCCAGCGGCGAKGSSTACAAATCSATMGARGTCAAAGTSCCYARRGCWRTCAAACCMGRRGGCAAACTNNNNWYSSSTGSKCRRRSMAKGYYWAKCMMGMCCMMKGGCGGGCNNAGNNCCKGGMGATMTYTTYGTSMARATYCATATCGARCSAGAYCCWCAGTTYKMACGCATYGAYGAYGGGCTCGATCTGAYGWYGSMRYTGCCTTTGAGCATCGCCGAGGCCACCCTGGGCGGCAAGGTCGAAGTGCCAACCATCGACGGCAAAGTCGTGATGCTCACCGTCCCGCCTGCGACTGCTAGCGAATCACGATTCCGTATCGGCGGACATGGCTTGGCATCGGTTTCGGATAAAAGAGGGGATATGTTCGTCAAGGTTCGGATTGTTCCCCCGTCAGGGGCCGAGTTGACAGAGACTCTTCGCGATGCACTCGGAGAAATGAAAAAACTGTCATCATCGACGACAGAGTCTCCAGCGGGTTCCTCGTCGGGCGAGATGGAATAAATACCGTTGTAAATTGATGCTGAGCAATAGAATCCTCACCAAGAGGTGWATCCATAGAACGGAAGATCTAGACTCTGTCACGGGACAAGCGAGGGGTTGGATTGCTCAGGCAAAGGCATAACTTATTTGTATCACTCTTCGGCGTGCTCGACGCCGGGGCGATCGCCACATCGACCTTGCTCGCATGGACCATTCGGCTCAAACGGTTCGACCAGCCGTTCCCGTCGCAGTGGGAAGAGTTCTTCAAAGATTCGCTGATACTCTTTGCGGTTCCGATCGCAATCTTGAGCATGGTCTTTTTTAAGCTTTACAAGCCTCGGCGAGACCAAGCGATTATCGACGAACTCGGGCAGGTTTTTAAAGCATCGTTTGTGTCGGTGATGATGATCATCGTAGCGTTGTGGGCGGTGGGGTCGAGCCGAATCAACGCGGTCGGGCCGCCACAAGCCGCGTATCCGGGTTGGCGTTTGGCGACCGATCCGTTGCGTTTTCAACTTGTTCTGTTGGCGGTCACACTCCCGATTTTTGTGGGTTCATTTCGCTTTACGCTCCGGCTCGCCTTGCGTTCGATGCGTCGGCGTGGTTGGAACATGCGCCATGTTGCGATCCTGGGAGTCGGTCGGCTCGGACAGATCACCGCTCGTACACTCGCTCGCAACTCATGGACCGGCATCCGTGTCGCCTACTTTATCTCGCATCACGAACAAACATCACGAACCAGGTGTCTCAATCTTGATATCGCCGGCGGCGTGGGCGAWMWSGWAAATATACTTGAAAACAAGCCTATTGATGCGATATACCTTGCGATCCCCAGTGCGATGTCTGCCCAACTTCCGATGATCTTGCGCAGGCTCGAGCGGTTTGCAGTTGATGTTCGGATCGTGCCCGATGTGCATCCGAGGTATTTGCCTCAGAACATGGTGGTCTCCGAACTCGAAGGCATGCCGATCCTGAGCTACCGAGAAAGCCCGATGGCCGGTATGGGTGGCGTTTTTAAACGCGGGATCGATATTGTCGGGGCATGCGTAGGGTTGATCCTGTTTATGCCTGTGATGGTTGCGATCGCGATCGCGATTCGTTTGACGAGTTCTGGTCCTGTGTTTTTCAAACAACAACGCGTAGGTTTGGGGAGCGGCACTTTCAAAATGTGGAAGTTCCGAACAATGTACATTGCGGATGACCAATCAGGAGACCTCGGAGATGATGCAGATGATGCGACAGCCGCTTGGACATCAAAGGGAGACCCTCGGATTACCCGGCTCGGGCGTTGGCTTCGCGTGACGAGTTTGGATGAACTGCCTCAGTTATTGAATGTACTCATAGGCGATATGGCACTGGTTGGGCCTCGCCCAGAGCGTCCAGAGCTTATCGATCGGTTTCGCGAGGACTGGCGTGGCTACATGCTTCGTCAGCAGGTCAAGGCCGGAATGACTGGCTGGGCACAGGTGAATGGGCTGCGTGGGGATACCTCGCTGAGAARACGGCTTCAGTATGACCTGTTCTATATCCGAAACTGGACAATTTGGTTTGATATGCGAATTTTGATTTTGACCATCTTTCGGGGTTTTATCCACCGGAATGCTCACTAGTAAACACCGAACATTAAAAATGATCAAAGTATTTTCGCTGTAGTAGGGGGTCAGGGGTTGCGAAATCGGTGCAAAAGCCTTATAAAAGAGTACGAATTTGAACAGATCTTGGGCATCGTGTGGATGTCCGACTCTCAAATGTGCGAGAGCATCACAAATAACAGGTCTCATCAATAAAGCGAAGATGTACGGGGAATCACTGGAACCTTTACCGCTGAGATACGAACAGAAGTGAGGATAATCACTGATTCGCACATACAGAGTGCTCAATGCCCTCTGGRTCAGTGATCATCAAATGAAACAAGTCAGTGCTTTGCGTGTTATTTACCACTTTCGGTATGGCATGGATCAGCACCCTGACAAAATGGAGGCCGTCGTGGAAAGACGTAAAAACGCATTTACACTCATCGAGCTGTTGGTCGTAATCGCGATCATCGCATTGCTCATCGGGATCCTGTTGCCGGCCTTGGGGCAAGCACAGCGATCAGCTAAAAATGTCCTGTCACAGTCCAACCAGCGTTCATTGAACACCGGCTCGGCAAACTACGCAGCTGACAACAAAGACGCAATCTTCAGCTACTCATGGCGTGGTGGTCAGACCTACATCATGGAGAACGGCAATGAAGTTGTTGTTCCACCAGGAGATGACTTGGGTGCTGCCCAATGGCAGAACCAGAACATTCTCTTTAGAGCAACTGGTCGCATGACTGGTAATTTCAAGATCAAAAAATTCTCAGGCCGTCTCCCGCATCGTCGTTTCTCGCATCTTGTGTTGCTTGACTTCTTGACTGATGTTCAGCCAGAACCTACAGCAGCCAGCCCGTTTGACCGGAATCAAATCGACTGGGCAGAGAACCCGCTCGATTACCGTACGGGCTCGACAGTGCCTTACGCAAATGGCAGTCCTCCTAGTGGATACGATCCAGATACGACATGGGAAAGGGATGAAGTCAGACAACGCTGGCCATTCTCATCGACCTACCAAATGGTCCCTGCTGCTTGGAATACCGATGGTATTAATGGCTCCCGGACTTATGTACCAATCTCGACGACACCTCACCTGTTTACAGGCCCTCAATCTATTCGTCTCGGCCGAAGAAAAGTAACCCAGGTTGCCCATACTTCGAGCAAGGTGATGATGTTCGAAGAGTTTGACCGATTCACAGATAAGAAGGGGCTCTACTTCGCCTATCCAGAAGCCAAGCCAAACCTTGCTTTCTTTGATGGTTCAGTACGAAGTGAACTCACAGATGAATGTAACCCAGGCTGGAACCCTGCTGAGGAAGACACAGTATGGCGTCAAACCTATGTCCCACTTGACACCTTCCCAGAACCAAAGGGTGGTCTCAACGACACGACCAAGTATTGCCAACGCTTCCGTTGGACGCGCTATGGGCTTCAGGGTATCGACTTTGGTGGCTCAGATGTTGGCACCAACGGGGATAGCGCGCTGATCGATCCAGCTTGTACCGAATGATTGATCGATTGATATAAACAGTCATCTTCAATACCCCCTCCATTTATGGTGGGGGTATTTTTTATGCGCTCGTTTGTTTGACCTTGAAACAAAGGCATTCGATCAATGGATAAGAAAAAACCAACCCGCAGTGGGTTGGTTTGTCTTTGTTGTATCTTCTGATTTCTTATGGTGAATAGAAGCCTTATGGGCCACGCCGACGGATGCGGCGGAGTTCGGCCATGAGGCTTTCGATCTCTGATTCCCAATAGGTCACATCAATCGCATCATCAAAGCTGCCAGCCATCGAAGGCATGTGGAGCTGATGTGACTGCTTGAGCAGGCGTTTGTAGGTGCCCAGGTGTTTTCTCATTGCTTGAAGCGTTGAGCCTCGGGTCATGATGTACTGTTTATCAGCATAGAGATATCCCTGCTCAGTTTGGAACCCGCGAACGGTCGCCATCATGCGATCGCGAAGGAGTTGAGACTTCTTGGCGGACTTCTTAAAGAGTTCTTCGCCGATATCGCCAGCGCTGTCCCATTTTTCGATGCCTTGGACTTTGGCGAACTCTTCGAGCGTCTTGCCATCTGCCATTGAATCAACGAGCCCATACCTCATCGCCTGCTTGGCGGTGAGGGTCAGGACTGTATCTGGGCCATCGATGGTCTCGTAGCCTCTTGGAAGCCCTTGAGTGGACCCTGAGAAGAGCCATTCGCCATGTTCTTTGTAGGCATAGATGGATGCTTCTGAGAGGGTCATCGCTTTGACGAGGAGAGACTCATGCCCATTGGCGTCAGCGGTGGTTTCGAGCTTGGCAGCTCGGATGCCGTTCATCTTCTTATCGACCTCTGCCGAGCCTGTATTGGTCATCATGTAGACCACCGCACCACCAAAGTCAGACCCTGGGGTCATGGTGATGGTGTCACAAGCAAAGGAAGGCCAGATTGAAGCACTAATCGCCGATTCAATCAGCATGTGCATCTTGAACTGGTCTTCGTACTCTTTGATGAGTGTAACGATGTCGTTCGAGCACCAGATTTCGCCGCCGCCGGAGTTAATTCTGAAGATGACATCGGTCACGCCGTTCTCTTTGGCCCATTCGAGTGAGTCTGCGACTCCGCCAGGGTAGATTTCTTTGCCGAAACCGCCTTTGAGTGGGATTTCTAAGAGCAGGTTGTATCCGTCGCGTTTGAGGACTTTGTTCGTGTCTTCAACAGGTTCGGTGATCGATGGGATCGATGTGGTGGGCGTGTTGACGACAGCAGGTGTCTTGGCCGCATCGCCGGTAATGATCGACTTCACCTTTCGGCGGTCGAGCTTGAGCCGGGTCGAAATACCGTGGATCTTCGTGTCAATCTCAATCACTCTTCGTGATTTAGAGACGATGTTTCCGCTGTGGATTGTACCATCACGCATGACGACTTCGTCGCCAATTGCAATGGCAGTGAGGGCACAGAGGGCGCCAGCGACAGCCATAATCCGCAATACTGCGGGTGTTTTGCGTGTTTTATTCATTGATCGATTCATGCAGAGATACCTCAGAACGCGTTTCGTTCGCTTGTAATATTTATTCTAGCCTATCAGATAACGCACATCTTGCCAAGTTTGTTGCACAGATTTTCGATGAGTTTTCTTYTTTTCGGGCTATTATCTGCTGTGAATACACGATTTGAAGTCATTGTGGTCGGTGGGGGGCATGCCGGGGTCGAAGCGGCCWGGGCAGCTGCCAATCGGCTCGGCTCGCTCGGTTCGGTCGCGCTTGTATCGCTCGAGGCGTCGAAAATCGGTGTGATGAGCTGTAATCCTGCAATTGGCGGATTGGCCAAAGGGCAGTTGGTGCGTGAAATCGACGCGATGGGCGGGGTTATGGGGCTGATCGCTGACGCGACAGGTATCCAGTTCAAGGTCCTCAATACCTCCAAAGGCTCCGCGGTGCATGGCCCACGGTGCCAGTCAGACAATATCGCGTATGCACAAACCGCTCAAGCACTGATCAAAGCCCGCCCCGAAATCGAGATCATTGAAGGCACGGTTGAAGAGATACTCACAAACAATTCGAAGACGACACATGTCCAAGGCGTGCGTGTGCTTGTCGATGGGCAAGAACGAACGCTTGATGCGCCCACCGTCATTATCACCACCGGCACCTTCATGCGGGCGTTGATGCACATGGGCTCTGAACAAACCAAAGGCGGTCGATTCGGCGAGAAGACCGCTTCGGGGATATCAATCTCATTGAATGAACTCGGCTTTGAACTCGGTCGGCTCAAGACCGGCACGCCTCCACGCTTGGCGATCGAGACCATTGATTGGGAATCGCTTGCGGTCGAAGCCGGCGATGTCGAACCGATCCCGTTCTCAGAACTGACCCCGGATGGTTGGCAACTTGGCGCCGTGAACTGCGATCGGTTCCCGTTGATGGAGCAGGTGACCTGCCGACAGTCGAGCACGAATATCGAGGCGCACGAGATTATCCGCAACAACCTCGATCGTGCGCCGATGTTTACCGGGCAGATCCAATCGAAAGGGCCACGCTATTGCCCGAGCATCGAGGACAAAGTTGTTCGGTTCCACGAGCGCGACTCGCACGGCGTGTTCCTCGAACCCGAATCGCACAATTCGAACTGGGTCTACTGCAACGGCATCGCGACGAGCCTGCCCAGTGATGTGCAAGATGAGATCATCAAACGGATGCCTGGGTGTGAAAACGCCAAGATTGTGCAGTATGGRTAYGCGGTGGAGTATGACATGGTCCGCCCGCATCAGATYTAYACMACCGGGCAAACCCGAGCCGTGCGTGGGTTGTTCTTCGCCGGTCAGATCAACGGCACCAGCGGCTACGAAGAAGCAGCTGCACAAGGTTTGATCGCAGGGTTGAACGCGGCGATGCTTGCGCAAGAGGGTGAGGCATACGAAGGATTCTCATTCGGGCGTGATGAGGCGTACATCGGGGTGTTGATGGATGACCTGGTGACGAAGACCCCGCGTGAGCCGTACCGGATGTTTACCAGCCGGGCGGAGCATCGATTGATCTTGCGAGCCGACAACGCGCCGGATCGGTTGACCCCGATTGCGCACAGGCTTGGATTACTTGAGCATGATCTCGGTCGTCAGCGGTGGGGGCTGTTTGGAGCACGCAAAGAATCGCTCGAACGCGGGCGCGTGTTGCTCGGCGAACTCCGCGATGGTGAAAAAACCTTGGCACAGCGCCTGCTCGACCCGGATTACACAATAGAACTGCTCAAAGAGGCAATGACCGAATCCTTCGGCGAGCACGGCATGGGCATCTGGCGGACGCTGCATTCTGACACGCGGTATGAGCCGTACATTGAACGCCAGCGTGGGCAGATCCGTCGCAACGCCGAGATGGAGCATCGCCCATTGCCCGATTGGATTGTGTATAGCGATTTTGAATCCATGCGCAACGAGGCAAGGCAAGCCCTCGACAAGTTCCGCCCGACGACATTTGGGCAGGCATCACGGCTCGAAGGCGTGACGCCCGCGGACATCACGCTGTTGAGTGTGTTGATCAAGCGTGCGCGTGCCGCGCAGCGAGAAGCTGCGCCGGAGTGATGGCGGGTTTACATGTTTGCTTTGCCGCCGAGCATTCGGATTTCGTCGCGGAGAATCGCAGCGAGTTCGAAGTTCTCCGAGACAATCGCTGCTTCGAGGCGTTGACGAAGCTCCGCTCGCTGGCTGACCGGGAGCTTGGGAATCAACGAATCACGCATATCTTTGAGCATAGCGACTTCGCCCGATTCGTCATAGAGATCGGGTTGCTCTGCTGCGGCGAAGTATTGCTTGAGGGCTTCGAGCCCTTCGTCGATCGCCAAGATCGCGGCTTTGTTCTCTTCAGACTTGAGCGCCTGGCTTGCGAGCGAACGGGCACGCATCATCATGATGTATGGACGATGCGATTCCATCGCGTGCATGTCGTCCTCGTTGAGGGCATGATCGCGGAAGAGATTGAGTACGCGAAGATTTCGTGAAGTATCGCGTACGACGGCTTCGTAGTCTTCGAGAACGAGCATGGCGATATAGCGGTGGTAATACTGCTGGGCTTCTTCTCGGAGTGATCGGCAGTCGTCATCGCTCAAGAACCGTCTTGTGGAACCAGAGCCTTTGTCGTTCTCTTCGCTTTGTTTATCGAACTGTGTTTTTTCGAGGAATTGCTCGTTGTCGTCCTCGTCTTCGCTTTCGGGTTCATCAGCGTCGAGATCGAGGGCATCTTGATCGATTTTGGATTCGTAGTATTCGAGGAGTGAGTCGTAGCCATGAGGGCGTTTGCCATCTGGTCGGTTTTCGGTACTCATTTGGAGGAGTCCCAGGTCGAGCCGGACCTGAATTCGACTCATTCCATCGTCGCCTTCGATGACTCGGACGGTGATTTGTCCCGGTTCGAAGGGCCATTCTTCAAATAATTTGGTGAGGTCTCGGTTCATGGATTCTCGATGATTTTGAGGGTGAATTTTATATAATGCCACGGTTTTCGGAAGATGCCAATAAAAATCTGAAAGACCGATTATATTGTGCAAATTGTCGGTTTATCTCTTTAATCGGTGCAATCGGGTAGGTCGGTGCACACAACTTTCATAAGAAATTCCCCATAGTTCAGGCATTTTCTTCTTTCGCCGATGGAACATATCGCGTAGACTGACGAACGGAGTAGAGGAGGGATCTTTGTCCCCCACATCTGTTTTATTTTCCGGCAGCGCTTGCTGCGGAGAAGGGTAGGGTAGGAAATTGAGTACATCTATAGGTTCGTCCACATCTGGATCATCAGAGTCTGGGACTACAGGCTCTCGTTCATCGAGTACGGCTTCTTCACGCGCTGGTTCTGGGGTCAAGTCTGCCTTGCAGACCTATCTCAAAGAGATCAATCGCTATTCATTACTCACGGCTGAAGAGGAGCGTGAGCTTGGATGGAAGATTATCAATGATCAGTGCCCAGTCGCACGCGATCGTATGATCAACAGCAATCTTCGCTTGGTGGTTTCAATCGCCAAGAAGTACAGCAACCGTGGGCTTCCGATCACTGATCTGATCGAAGAAGGCAACATCGGTTTGCTTCGTGCTGTTGAAGGCTTTGATCCAGCGCAAGGCGCACGGTTCAGCACCTATGGCAGTTGGTGGATCAAGCAGGGCATCAAGCGTGCCCTGATGAACGCCAATCAGCCGATTCATATTCCGGCCTATATGGTTGAGTTGATCGCCAAGTGGAAGATGCACTCACGAATGATTCATGCTCAGACCGGGCATGAGCCAACGATGGAAGAACTCGCAGATGCGATGGATCTTCCTGTGAAGAAGATCCAGATCATCAAGCGTGCGGTCCGTGCGTTTAATGCACCGAATCAGGCACCGCGCGATCTCAACGGCGAGGCTGTCGGGCTTGGCGGATTGATCGAAGACTATCGTGGGGTAGCTCCAGATGATCAGTCGCTCAAGTCTGAAGAACTCGGTATTTTGCGTCGCCTGATGGAAACGATTGATGATCGTGAATCTGATATCTTGCGTTTGCGGTTCGGCCTTGATGGTTCAGAGCCTTTGACACTCAAGGAAATCGCAGCCGAGGTTGGGATTTCGCGTGAGCGTGTTCGCCAGATCATCGAGGAATCACTCGATCGTCTCAACGAACGGCTCAACGATGCCAAGCCAAGCCAGTTCTTCCGCCGAAACGATTCGGTTTTCGAGGAAGTCTCAAAGGGCTCGGATCAGCATGCACCAAGTTTCCAGCATGCGGATCATGTCCAAGCATCGCACAAAGCCGGCTAAGACGGACGAACGGTCTATAGCCTAAACATAAACAAACGAGCTACTCCACAGCTCATATAGGGTTTTCCATATAGCTCTCTTTTCTCTGACCGGGTCATTTCTCATGACCCGGTCAGTTTTTTAATAGGTGGATCAGGATCAGCCGTTGATCTGCTATTGGGCTAAGATTTGATCGTGGGGGTGTGGAATATTTCTGCCTGCACGCGAGTTTGTATTCATCCAGCAGCCGACATTTTCTCGGCTCGCTTTTCGAGGAGAATAGTTTGACCGATACCACAGACACCATCCACAAAGTACTCATCATCGGGTCCGGGCCTTCAGGCTGGACCGCTGCGATCTATGCTGCCCGCGCAAACCTCAACCCGGTTGTGTATGTTGGCGTTGCCAAGCAAGACCCAGGGCCGATTCTTCCTGGCGGGCAGCTCATGCTGACCACCGAGGTCGAGAACTATCCAGGGTTCCCCGATGGCGTGGCTGGACCAGAGATGATGATGAAGTTCGAGCAGCAAGCCCGACGCTTTGGTACAACGGTTGTTGGCGAGGACATCGTTAAGTGTGACTYSTCSAGCGNYGSMKSGSSKYRSRSSCWWCRYMSYWMCSWMRKCAMTMMYGWKCGTKYCSRKGMYKKGMTNWAYCNKCRMCGGNNRYKSKWCCGSCNRSYGGCKCGGNCNNGRKWKCSANMTGNRCSYRKCMWSCACCGGCGGCGGCGTCTCGGCGTGTGCTGTGTGTGACGGGGCATTGCCCGCGTTTCGCAATCAACCCGTCGCGGTTGTTGGCGGCGGCGATACCGCACTCGAAGAAGCAACCTATCTCACCAAGTTTGCATCGACCGTGTTTATCATCCATCGGCGTGATGCGCTGCGTGGATCAAAGGTGATGCAGAAGCGGTTCTTGGACAGCGCGAATGCAGAGGTCATGTGGAATAAGACGGTTGTCGAGTGCCTGAGCACGCCCGACGAGCATGGATCAGAGAAGCTTCACGCGATCAAGCTCAAGGATACAGTGACCGGTGAGATCTCAGAGCTAGCGGTCAAAGGCATGTTCGTTGCGATCGGGCATACCCCAACAACCAAGTTCTTGCGCGATACCCCGCTTGAGTTCGATGATGCTGGGTATATCGATCTCAAGACCCGGAGTTCGAAGACCAATATCGCAGGCGTATTTGCAGCGGGCGATGTCGCGGACGCACACTATCGCCAGGCGGTTACTGCTGCGGGCATGGGATGCCAAGGCGCGCTTGATGCCGAGCATTGGCTCGCAGATCGAGGCTTGAACTGAGCATCGTATACATCTGATTCATAGTAAAAAACACCCCGCGATTGCGGGGTGTTTTCATATGTTGGATTTTGAAAACGATTACTCTTGGTATTCAGCAAGTCGGCCTTCGAGTTCTTCGATGGCGTTCTTGTTTTCGGCAGGGGCGAGTTCGAGGGCTTTGGTTTGCCATTTGATTGCTTCGGTTTTGTTACCTGTTTTAAAGGCTGCGAGTGCGTAGGTGTCGAGCAATGACCAGTCTTTCCATTCGGTTTTTTCGCATGCGATCGCGATGGCTCTGTGGGCGACCTTGTATTCTGCTTCGCCGACGCCTTCTGCTTCGGAGGTGGTGATCATCCATGCGATCGCGTTGAGCCCTGCGGGCTCTTCGCTCAGGTACTCATTGATCAGGATGTCTGCGATCTGGCGAGCATCGTCGATGCCTTCGCCGGTCTGGAAGGCCATTCCAAGCTTCTGGAAGGCTGCCGAGATCAACATGTTGCTCTTGGCTTCTTCGACTGCGGCGGATGGGTCAAAGTTGCCTGCGACGA
This sequence comes from bacterium, assembly GCA_002401225.1. Lineage (GTDB taxonomy): Bacteria > Planctomycetota > Phycisphaerae > Phycisphaerales > UBA1924 > UBA1924. The sequence continues at coordinate 44,117 of NVSM01000015.1, read as the reverse complement.
CATCGGCGAGTGGCTCTTCGATTCCACCTGGGTGCCCGATCCATGCGACGACGCCGTTGCCATCGACGATGAATGCTGCGGGGATGCCGTTCTGGGCTGCGGGGGTCATCCAGTTATCTGCCATCGCGGTGCCGTCTTCTACAGCGACTGTGTAGCTCATCCGATCGCCTTGATCGGCGACGAATGATTCGATTTTTTCGATGCGTTTGGTTTGGTTCTCTTCGCCTTCCCAGACATTGACGCCGATGAATCGGACAGCTTCGCCATGCTCGGCTTGAAGCTCGGAGAGGTGCGGGAATGCTGCGACACAAGGGCCACACCATGTCGCCCAGAACTCGACGACATAGACCTGTCCTTTTTCAAAGTCGCCTACGGATTCGCCTTTGATGAACTTGGCGATTGCGAGTTGTGGTGCTTTGGACCCGATGAAGAGATCGGGGAGTTTGGCTTGGCCAACGAAGTCTTCGAGGGTAGGCGAAGCGTCTGCAACTTCGACAGCGACTTCTTTGTATTCTGGTTCGACAGCGAGTGCTGCGGTGCCTGCACAGAGTGCGAGGGTGAGTGTAGATGCTGTGAATATCTGTTTCATGCGTTTCATGGGGAATCTCCTAGAGAGGTGTTCGTGGTTGGTGTCTGTGTACGATACCGTCCAAATCCGCTTGGGGTTGACGGAATTGGTGAGTAATTCGGTGGTTATTGGGTATATCGGCGTTAATAGCGGTTTGGGAGATCGCATTCGCCGAGCATCTGGAACCCTTTGCGACGCAGGATCTGCCCGGCGAGGGTTGGATCTTCGACTGCGATCGCGATCGCAGGATCTTCTGATGAGTTGTGCATCAGCGGGTAGGCAAAGGCGATGTTGATCTCGGCGCCGAGCAAGTAGAGACAGAGCTTCGAGAGCGTATGCCCGTCTGAAAGTTCGACGAGCAGGATTTCATGCTCAGAAAAGGGGAACTTGTTGTCTTTGAGGATAGAGCGAGTTTGTTTTGAATCGCTGGTGATTAAGCGAACGACCGCATGATCGGATGCTTCATGGACGGAGAAGGCACACAGAGCAACCTCAGCATCATCAAAGTGTTCTGTAAGATCGAGCATTTTGCCGACCTTATTGGATAGAAACACGCTGAACTGGACCGCGGTGGGCGGGCAATACCCTTGGGTGGTTTCGAGAGGGATTGGGGATTCCGTCATGGTCGAGTTGCCCTTCCGTGGCGTGTCTGCTCCCCGGTTCATGGCTGAACGGAGCATTGGGTGTTGGAAGTTCTATTCAACTGTATAATGGGCAGTTATGCAACCCCGAAAATGAAAAACGCTTGGGATTTCCCCAAGCGTGGTGTGAATCGTTTGGATTGTGCCGAGTATTGGGCGAAACCGGGCAGYTGTGCCAAGTCTTGCTGAGCTGATGGGCATCAGACCGAGAAGCTTGATCCACAACCGCAGCTGCTCGATGCGTTTGGATTGTTGAACACAAACCCGCGACCCATGATCTCGTCCTTGAAGTCGACGGTGACGCCACTGAGGTAGAGGAGGCTTTTGGGATCGATGATGATCTTGATGCCGTGCTGCTCGAAGACCTCGTCGGTGTCCTTCTGGGTCTCTGTGAGGTCAAGCAGGTAGCTGAACCCTGAGCAGCCGCCGCCCTTGACGCCGATGCGGAGACGGACCTTATCTGCTTCGAGTTCCTGCGAGGCGACAATTGTCCGCACTTCTTTGGCAGCAAGTTCGGTCAAAATCACGGCTTGTTCTTGGATGGCTTGTTCGCTCATTGTTGACTCCAACTGGTACCTGCTACCAGTATCTCAAATAGGGGGCTTGGATTCTATGCCTTCGTCTGGTGTGAAACACCAAAGGACTCATGCGTTCTTGTGGCGATAATCTTCAATTGCCGACTTAATCGCGTCTTCTGCGAGCACGGAGCAATGGATCTTGACCGGAGGCAGCGAGAGCTCTTCGACGATCTCGGTGTTCTTGATGTCCATGCCCTCATCGAGGGTCTTGCCCTTGAGCCATTCGGTGGCGAGCGATGAGCTGGCGATGGCTGAGCCGCACCCGAAGCATTTGAACTTGGCATCTTCGATCAAGCCGGTGTCTTTGTTGACCTTGATCTGAAGCTGCATGACATCGCCACACTCTGGTGCGCCGACGAGCCCGACCCCGATATCGGTGGCGGCTTTGATTTCTTTTTGGGTGCCGAAGGTTCCGACATTCTGTGGATGCTCGTAGTGAGCGATGACTTTGTCTGAGTAGGCCATGGTATATTCCTTACTTGCTTTTCAGATGGAGTGCCTTAGTGGGCAGCCCATTCGATTTTGGTGATGTCGATGCCTTCGTTGTGCATGTCGTACAAAGGCGACAGATGGCGGAGCTTGTTCACCGCTTCGATGATCTTCTCGCCGGCGTAGTCAATCTCTTCTTCAGTGGTCCAACGCCCCATGCTGATTCGGAGCGATGAATGCGCGAGATCATCGCCGACGCCCAGAGCTTTGAGGACATAGCTTGGTTCGAGCGATGCGCTGGTGCATGCTGAGCCTGAACTCATCGCGATCTCTTTGAGCGCCATCATCAGGCTTTCGCCTTCGACGAACCCGAATGAGATGTTGGTGAGGTGGGCGAGGCGTTTGGTTGGATGCCCGTTGATCTGGACGACATCGAGTGCTGCGGTGACGGTGGTTTCGAGCTTTGTACGAAGCTTGAGTAGGCGTTCGCGTTCGGAGTCCATGTCTTGTGCGCACAACTCGCAGGCTTTGCCCAGCCCGACGATGCCTGTGACATTCGCGGTGCCCGCGCGGAACCCGCGTTCTTGCCCGCCGCCTTCTTGGAGGGCGATGATGCGGACGCGTGGTCGACGGCGACGAACATACAATGCGCCAACACCCTTGGGTCCATACATCTTGTGACCCGAGAGCGAGAGGAGATCGACATTGTCGGTCTTGACATTGGTCGGCATTTTGCCCACCCATTGTGTCGCGTCGGTGTGGAAGATGATGCCCTTGTCGTGGCAGAGCTCGCCGATCTGTGGGATCTCGTTGAATGAACCAATTTCGTTGTTCGCCCACATGACGGTGACGAGGATGGTGTCATCGCGGATAACCGCTTCGATCATTTCGCGGGTGACTGTGCCGTCGGCTTTGGGATCGATGAGCGTGACATCGAAGCCTTCTTTTTCGAGACGCTTGCACGGATCGAGGACAGCCTTGTGTTCATGGATCACCGAGATGATGTGCCCGCGGCTCTTCTCGCCCGCCGGCTTCTTGGCGTACATGTTCGCTGCGCCCTTGATGGCGAGATTGTTGGATTCGGTTGAGCCCGAAGTGAAGATGATCTCTTTGGAGTCGGCACCGATTAGGTCAGCAACCTGCTGGCGTGCCTTGGTGACGGCGTCCTCAGCTGCCCATCCGAATGAATGGTTGCGCGAGCCGGGGTTGCCGAACATTTCGGTGAAGTAGGGGAGCATGGCTTCGACCACGCGTGGATCGCAGGGCGTGGTTGCAGCATGGTCGAGATAGATCGGGAGTTGTGGGGTGTTTTTGCTCATTTCGTAGTCCTTAGCCGGTGGGTATATATCTGAAAATGAATCAGGATCTATGAGTCTTGAAACTTAGAATCATTCTAGAGAGTATAGGCAATTTGGGAATCATGAGCAAGGATATTTGCTCAATGCAGAAAAATTTGGTTGTGATGTGGGTGTGGCGAGTGAACTTACTGGGCAGGGCGAATATAGCGTAGTTTGACGCGATTGCCTGCATCGTTGAAATCGACATCGGTCATATAGGCCCGCATAAGCATCACGCCGCGACCTGATGGCTTGGCGAGGTTTTCTGAGAGGGTTGGATCTGGGAGTGCTTCTGGTGAGAATCCAGGCCCTTGGTCTTGGACCGCGACTTGGATTTCATTTTCAGAAACGGCGTATTCAATGTGTATGGTGGTTGATGGATCGAGCCCTTGGTGTCCATGTTCGAAGGCATTGGTGATCGCTTCCTCGATCGCCAAACGAACAGCAAAGAGCGAGCTTGCCCCGAAGGCATTGAGTTCTGCCTTGGCGAGTATCTGGTCGATCAATGCGCTGACCTTGGCGCGGTCATAGGCAAGATCAACGCCAGAAGCTCCCTCGATATGGGTTCTTGAATCACTCATACAGCATACATTCTGCTATTCAACCGTTAAAGGCGGCGCGGGCTTCATCGGTGGTTTCGTGGATATTGAAGAGCTTGTTGAGACGAGTAATGACAAATACTTCGTAGATTTGTGGATCAATATTGGCAAGGTGCAGCTGCCCTTGCTTCTCGCGGATCTTGTTGTTGATGGTGATCAATGCGCCCAAAGCAGCGGACGAGAGATGGTCAACATTTGAAAAGCTGATCAAGATCTTTGGGATATCGGCGCTGTCAATTTCAGCGGTGATCTCTTCATTGATCGCTTGGATATTGGCTTCGTCGAGGATATTCCGGTCGATGAACTCGACCAAAGTTACCCCGTCGTTGTCCGAAATTCTGAGTCTTGAATCGGTCATCTGTGTGCATCCTCGTAAGCATAGCATTCTGGAGAAATACCAGTACACACTATAGTGCATTTATCCCTTGCGGGCACGCTCGATCTGCATGGGAATGAAAAAAGGGCACACCTGATGGTGTGCCCTTGTGTTTTATTGAAGCATTTGGTTTAGCGACCGAGCTGGTCGAGAAGTCCTGGGAAGTTGAGTTCTTCTTCTTCGTTCTGGATCAAGATGGTTGGCTTGAGCAGGACGAGGAGTGTCTTCTCGGTCTTGGTGTCAACCCGGTTTGAGAAGAATCGGCTCAGGATGGGGATCTTGGAAAGAACAGGAACGCCGGTTTCGACTTCGAGTTCTTCAACAATCCGCTGGCCACCCAAGAGGACGGTGCCTTGGTCTGGGATGGTTACCGTGGTGTTGAGTTGGGTCGCATCGATGACAGGGACCTGGATCGGAGCGGAGAAGATCTCGCCGCCACCTGCACCACCGGTGCCTACACCCGCGGCGCCGCCGGTACCGCCGCCGCTGCCCGTTGCACCTTGGATCACACGATCTTGAGCAAACGAGAGTTTGGATTGCGTGGTCAAGACAGTGAGCGTGACATATCGACGGTCTGCCGAAGCAACGCCGGTGATATCGATCACAACACCTGTCGAGATGGTCGAGATGATTGGGTCAAAGGCACCCGCACTCGAACCAACCACTGGGGTGAGGTCAGAGACGAAGGTTGTCGAGGTCGAAACCGCGATGAATGCACGCTGACCATTGGTAAAGGTAAGCCTTGGAGCAGTCAACTGAACCGAGCGCTGGTCTGCTTGGGTTGCCTCGACGAGGAAGTCTACTTGGATATCGTCAAGGAATCGTCCGGTGACGCCCAATGCTGGGTTGAGACCCAAGATCTGCGATGCGAACGAGCTGCCCGCAGCGAGTTCGTTGGTGAGGCCAAACGAGTTTTGTGCTGCACGGATAACCGAGAACGAATCGCTCGGCAGGGTCTGGCCATTGAATGAGCCACCATTGAACCCAGGGCCAAGAACAGCTTGGGAGATTGGACCAAAGAAATCGAGGAGGCCGTCGCCAGTTGTGTCTTGTGCGAAGAAGCCGCCGCCGGTGACATTGTTAACCAGGTTGCCGTCGGAATCGAAGTAGTCCGATGGGAGCAATGACGGGTCGATCTGGCGTGCGAGATTGAACTCCGAGTTGTTGGCGTTGAAGTAGACATCAAGGTCAAAGCCGATTTGCTCAAAGAAGTTTTGATCGACTGAGAGGAATCGTGTTTCCACATTGATTTGTACTGCACGCTGTTGGCGGAGCTTATTAAGCAGCCCGATGATTGCGCGGTGGTTCTTTGGGGTTGTGGTAATGATGAAGTTGCCGTTGAGTTCGGTGATCGAACTTGTGTCGCCACCGATATCTACCCAGCCGTCGGGATCAACATTGGCTTGGATGAGTTCGACGATTGCGGTTACGCGTTCATCGCGAGGAACATCCACAGCCTGGCCGCCACCACCCGAGAACGGGCTCTGGCCGCCGCCACCGCCGCCACCAGCTGCCGAGACCGCACTCTGGAGATCGAACTCTGGAGCGTTGTCAAAGTCTGGGACTGCAAAGAGCAGGTCGCGGATGTCATAGGTTTCGAGGATCGTGTTCAGACGAAGCACTTCTTCCGAAGCGATCGTCAAGATGCCATCTTGGATCGACCAGCCAGCAGGCAGGGTCGGATCGGAGACTTTGCCGAGTACGCGATCGAGCAGCACAGAAATCTGAACGCTTCTGAGCTTGAGATCAACAGGTGAGTCTGGATCGACGCCGATATCTGCGAGTGATTCCCAGTCGACATCGATATCGATGCCGGTGGTTGAGCCGATGAATGCGACGACATCTTCGAATGCGTTGTCTGTAAACTCGACAGGCATGCGTGTGTTGCGAAGTGTTGCGAGCACTGAGCGGTTGGCTTCAGATTCTGCAAACTCAAGGATCTCGCCGCGACGGAATGAGATCGATGGCCAGTCATCTGGATAAGCGATGATTGAATCTGGAGCGATCATTGCACGCCCATTATCAACGGACTGTCTCATGTAGCTCTTGGACTTGTCACGCTGAATCAAGAGATTGTCACGATAGATGAGGATGTCCTCGATCATATCTTTGAGCAGCAATCCGGCGGGGTTGGTCGGATCAAGGAAGAGGATCGACTCGACAACTTCGAGTGATTCTTCATATTTGAGTTCTTGCTGGAGTGCGTTGACGCGTTCGAGGTTGGCGTTGATCTTTGAATCACGCTCGCGGTTGCGCTGGGAAGCGAGTGCTTGTGTTTCTTGAGCAAGGCGAAGTTTTTCAGTTTCAGCTTCGGTAATGCGGATCTGGTTTTCGGTCGAGTTGATGTTGGTGATCAACTCGGCAACCGAATCAAGGTAGCGTTCGTAAGCGGACTCTGGCATCGTGTCGCGTGCACGCTTGATGGTCAGGTCTGCCTGGGCAGCGAGGTTGCGAGCGGTGTTGGTGTCGCCTTCGGTGAGTGCCTGCTGGGCCTGGGAAAGATAGTTGCTGAATGCTGCTTCGGCGCGTTGGCGTTCGAGGTTTTGATCTTGGAGCGTTTCGCTTAGGATGTCGCCTTCTGGGCCGCCTTGGGTGCCGAGTTGGATCTGTGCATCGCTTCGGCGACCAGTCGCCAATGCGAGTTCATCCGCTGAGACATAGCTGCCAAAGTTGGTGATGATGCTTGAGTAGAGTTCGAGTGCTCGGTTGAATCGGCGTTCTTCGAAGGCGATGTTCGCTTGACCGAGCAGGCTTTGTGCTTCGAACTTGCGTGCTGCGTCGAGCAGGTCGATCGCTGGTTCTTCTTGGACGAGCTCGACTTCAATTGGTTGGTACTCTGGCTGGGCAACATATGAGCCCGAGCGTGCGCCGTCTTGTTCGGTGCTGCTGGTGAGCCAATCGGTGTTCATTCCGCTTTCTGGAGCGAGCATACCCATTGATGGGTTGAACGAGCCGAAGGAAGTGCCTTGGGTTTGTTCGAGCTGGGCAAGACGATCACGGTAGGTATCGAGCGTCTGGGCTTGCGAGCTGCTCAGATCGAGCCCGAGCTGGCCGATACGGGTGATCAGTGATTTGGAGCCTGCGTAGTCGCCAACTTCAAAGGCATCTGCTGCCATACGGATCGCGCCGCCAACCTTTGTCGAAGCATCTGCCTGGCGGATGTTGACGAGGTTGAGGATCGCATTGGCTGAGCCGATCTGTTCATTCGAGGATTTTCTCGAGTTGACGACGGCGTTTGCTTGTCTGTTTGCTTCGACGAGGTTGTCGTTGCTCAGTGCGAGATCAGCTTTTTGAATGCTGATGTCGAGGCGGTCGGTTTTTTTGATCTGGCGTTCGATGGTTGCCAAGAGCGACCATAGGCGTTGACCTTGCTCGTCGCCGAGGGTTGCGCCGGTAGGTGAATCTTGGAGTGCCAAGAGCATCGCACGGGCTCGGATGAGCTTTGAGCCATCAACGAGAGTGGACGCACGATCGAGAACCAAGTTGGCATCGGCGGTGCGTTCTACAGCTTGGGCGTCAATATTGACAGCCAATGCAGAAGAAGCACCAACGCCACCAAAGGCAATCGCGGCGAGAAGCAAAGAACGAGCTGAACGATAAGTGGTGGGTGACATCCGGATCACTCCATATAATGGATCGTGCATAGGAAACTGGAAACCAGCTTCTGTGCGAACTCTCAAGCGTGATGGTGCAACGACTGCATCATCTCCGCGGCGTATTTCTGTCCGCTGCGACGAATCGTAGCGTGTGAATTGCTATGACGAGTCATAGCGGGGTTATTGGGCAACGAATCGCAGCCCATAGTTTATCCAAGCCAAAGCCTGCCGGTTGGCGACTCATGCACGGAGGAGGACGATACCGGGGTTGAACCAGAATCGCAAATCCCAACAGCAATGAGTTTGCTCTTTCGTGTCTATTTTCTGTTTTCCTTCTATGGTCATCGTCATGTACTTAATAGATGCAGAAGCGGGGCTGCACCGTGTGGTCCCAAGTACCCGGGCTATTCGAGCGTGGAACAGGTTTGGTTCCATAAGATCACCGATCTTGCAACATCTCCCTCTGAATCCAAGCAAGAGTCGGCCTTGCGGGTTGCTGCAAACCGGGATTGAGCGTTGCTATTCGGGAAGAATAAACCGGATCGTAAGCATCTTTGAAGACTCTAAGGTCTTCGCATTGAATGGTTTAGATTTCTTGTCATTTGTGAGTGCTTCTTTGAGTTGCTCGACTGTAATTCGGTCTGCATTGATGATGACGACATCGAGCCATTCGCCCTGATAGTCGAGGCTTTCGGTGATGCTTTGCTGGGCGAGTTCCTCTGCTTGGCGGATGCACTCCGCTGTCAGGAAGACCTCTGCATACTTGTCGTCTGGTGTTTGATCGGTGGCGTATCGGGTCAGGCATCGCCAAGGCGTAATTCCGAGATCATTGCCCTCGTCATCCACATTTGCCTCTGGATCGACATTGAGAACCAGTCGCCAGGTGTCGCGCATGCGTTCGAGGATCTCGTCGCCGGTGAGCAGGTCGGGGCGTTCGGGCGCGGTGACCAAGATCGAGCGATGTTCATGGGATGCCGAATCTGCTCCTGCGGGTTCTTCACAGGACTCAAGGTCAAAGGCTGCCAGTAGCTTCTCTACGCGCGACTTAAAGGATGCTTCGACGCGGATGGTCATGATTTTGTGTTCGTCGATGAATACATAGAAGAAGGGGTTTTCGGAGACGGCACCGAACCCGACCATTCCGTCTTCGAAGAAGAACGGGCGGTATTGGCGCAGGGCATCGATGATCTTTTCTTTGCCGATAGGCTCGTAGGCCATATATGGATCGATCTCGCGGTGGGCATCGTGTCCTATATAGTCGATGATCGGAAACACGCGCCCGGGGATCATCGCGAAGATTTGATGCCAGAACGGTTCGATCCGATCTGAGGGGATGACGATATCGAAGACATATTGATCTGGCCAAGCTTCCCACTCGTCCATCTCTTCAGCGTTGTCTGCTTGTTCGAACTCGGCCACATATCCCGCGATTGGTGTCATGGGCTCGACGGGGTAAACCCCGAGGGGGAACGCGAAGCCTTTGACGGACTTGCGTTCAATTGATGGATCGATAAGGCAGGTGGGCATGGAAATCCTTTGGGGCGTCTGAGGCTCGGAATGTATATAATAGGTAGGCTCAAGTGTCGAGGAGTTTGGATTTGGACAAGAGCCGACGGGTTTGAGGGGTTATGATCCGCCATGATTGATCCAATGCTTTCAAACGCTGCTAATTTACCTCACTCGATGGATACTTTTATCGCGATCGCGGTGGGGAATACTCGCACACGGGTTGGGGTGCTCCAAGGCACCGAATGTGTCAAAGCCCAATCGCTTTCGAGTGATCAATCTGGTGATATCGCATCGTTTGTCGCTGCGTTGTTCGATGAGTTTGAGTTTGGATCTGATGAGCCTGTGGTTCTGATGTCGACGGTGTCGCAAGAAGATGCTGATTCGATCGAAGATGAGATCAAATCGAAGTTCGGTTGGTCAATCTATCGGCTTGGTCGAGATATCGAGATCCCGATTCGCCACACGCTTACCGAATCTGGTGAAAAGAGCGTCGGGCAAGATCGGCTGCTCTGCGCGATCGGTGCGTTTGATGTCGTGAAACAAGCATGTGTTGTGGTTGATCTGGGTACTGCGATCACGATTGACTTTGTGGATGGCGAAGGCGTGTATCATGGCGGGGCAATCATGCCTGGCGTGTCGACCATGCTTGAATCAATGCACACAAGCACTTCGCATCTGCCAGAGTTGAAGTATCGCAAGCTCGATCCAAGTTCTTTCGAGCCAGGCAAGCAGACTGATGATGCGATGATTTTGGGTGTGGCTGCTGCTGCGGGTGGTGCGGTGCGGTATTTGGCGGAGCGATACGCTCAGTTTTATGAAGGATATCCACAAATCATCGCGACCGGAGGCGATATGGGGCTGCTCGAAGATGATGAACTCATCGAGGCATTCGTCCCTGACCTTCAACTTCATGGCATCCGCGTCGCATGCAAAATGATCATCGACAATGAGAATGAGCAAGATGATCAGGACAACGACTGATGGACGCGCATCACACAGTGCAAACTCCGCGATCGGCAGTGGGTGCGATCGCGATGATCCGGGTGGTGCATGATGATCCACAAGCGATCGGATTGATTGATCCAAAGATGGGCAGCGTTCGGCTTGGGAATCTTTTCGACATTGATGAAGGTGTGATCCTTCGGCTTGATGAACACTCCATTATGCTGATGCCTCACGGTGGGATTGCGATTGTTCGTGCGATTTCGCAAGCACTCGCCGAGCGAGGGGTGGAGCATCGGGAATGTGTTGAGCCTTGCGAGATCTATCGAGAAGCGGAGTCTGAGGTCGAAGCGTGGATGCTCTATGCATTGTCGCAAGCGTCGAGCCCGTTGGCGGTTGATCTGCTGTTAGACCAGCCGGCACGGTGGGCATCGGTTGGTGTGCGATTGATTCATGAAGCAAAAAAATACAAAGAGACTGCGGATGACAATGTGCTTGGTCGGCTGATCGAGCCTCCGATTGTTGCTGCGGTTGGACGAGCGAATGTCGGCAAGTCGACACTGATCAACGCGCTTGCTGGTCAACAGATTGCGATTGTTGCAGATATGCCCGGGACAACGCGTGACCATGTTGGGGTGTTGGTTGATCTGGGTGGGTTGGTGGTGCGTTGGATCGACACGCCTGGGATTGATGAGCGGATTGCCGATGGTGAAGAGATTGAACTTGCTCGGCGGATCGTGGCGCAAGCCCAATGCGTGGTGCAGTGTATCGATTCGAATGATGATTCGGGTACGCTCGACGATCGACTCGAATCGGTGATTGGAGCCAATGTTTCACGAGTTCGGGTAGGCACACGGGCGGATCTGGGTAGGCATTGTTGCAGGATTGATGCAGCGGTCTCTATTGGTGAAAATGGGCAAATGGTGGGGCTCGAGTTGCTTGTTTCGCAGATCAAAGAGTCGCTTGTGCCTGCATCGGCACTTGCAGATTCGCGGCCTTGGGCGTTCTGGAGCGGTATCCGGGTTTGATAGGTATGGTACCAACTCGGTGCTGGCGGATAATTATGGGTGCCTTTGGTGCGTTGAGATGCTACGATTGCACCCGCTAGGCGACTGGCTAGACGACACAATGAGATATGGAAACCGGGATGTGGAAACCGATTGAGTGCAATGGGTTGACGCGTTCTGAGATAGATAAGTAGAGGTTCCGTTATGGACGATCGGCAAACAGATATCAGTATGGGTAAAGGGCTTGAGGGCTCACGGGTCAATCAGGAGTTTATTGACTTTTTGAGCAAGTGGAGTTCGCCTGTGCTTTTGACGCTGGCTGTGGCTGCGGGTATCTGGGCGGGGTTGCAATATCTTGATCGCCAGAAGGTTGCTCGTATTGATCAGGCATTTAGCGAACTCGCATCGGCCACCCAAGGCGGGAACCCTTCGCCAGCATCACTCAAGACACTCGCTGCCGAGTACGAAGGTGTGCGGTCGGTCTCCGAGATGGCGTTGCTTACGACAACCGATTTGTACCTCAATGCGTTTATGATCGGTGTTCAACCCGGCGCGGTTCCGAACCCAGAGACCGGCATGCCTGAAGATGCAGATATGCTCGACGACGATCAACGCCAGGTTTATCTTGAGCAGGCCGGCACGGTTGCTCAGCAGATTCTTGATCGTGTTGGGGGCGTCGAAGGCAAAGAGCTTTTGGCAATGCAGGCGATGAGCCGATTGGCAACGGTTCAAGAAGGCAAGCGAGACTTTGATGGTGCTGCGAGCATGTACAACAAACTGGCAAGCCTTGCGACAGCATCGCAATATCCTGCGGTCGCCAACTTCGCCCAGCAGCGGGTCGAAAATCTTGATGCGCTCAAAGTAGTGATTCCATTGCCGAGCAAGGAAGAACTTATCCTCCTGCCCGGCGAAGACACGCCGACACTGACCCAAGAGCAGATCCAAGAGTTGCTTGATTCAATCAGTGATGTCCAACCTGATGCGTCGCTCGTGACAGATCCTGTTGAGGAAGTTGCGGATGAATCAGAAGCAGAATCAGAACCAGAAGCAGAAGTTGATCCGGCAACCGAATCTGAATCGCCGTGAGTGGAGCGGGCATGAACCCGGAAGATCGCCCACGCGAATCGGTGGATGAAACATTTATCAAACCCGGTGGCAAGGTTGACGGCGAGGCTGTGCGTCAGGCGTATATCCATGCGCGTGAGCAGGGCGATGACGAGTTTGTGCTTTGTGTGCCGTTCGAAATGATGCGCGATGTTAAAGATCGGCTCGATAAATATCTCACATCTCGAATCACTTTTATGAGTCGAAATCAGCTGCAAGTGCTGATCGATTCTGGTGGCGCAACGGTGAACGCCAAGCGGGCCAAGGCATCGACCAAGCTTCGCCTGGGCGACAAGATTGAGCTGATGATCCCGCCGCCACCAAGCGGCGAGATCGAGGGGGACGATATCCCGCTCGCTGTATTATTTGAAGATGAGCATATTCTGGTAATCAACAAGCAGCCAGATATTATCGTACATCCGGCGCGAGCCGAGAATCGGGGGACGATGCTTAATGCGTTGGTGCATCATTTCGAGCAGAAGGCATCGGGTGAGTTGTCATCAGTTGGCGAAGAGTTCGCACGCCCGGGCGTTGTTCATCGGCTTGATCGCCACACATCTGGGTGCATCGTGTTTGCCAAGAACGACGAAGCGCATTGGAAGATGGGCAAGAAGTTTGAAGAGCGTGAAGTCGATAAGCGATACCTCGCGGTTGTGCAAGGCTGGGTCGAGCGTGACGAGCAGTTGATCGACTTGCCGTTGGGCCCGCATCTTTCGCATGCGAAGGGATCGCGCGAGAAGCGTGTGGTTCGGTATGACAATCTCGGCAAGCCGAGCAAGACGATTTGTCGGGTGCGTGAGCGGTATGAACTTCCGGGATTGCGGAAAAAATCTTCGACTCGAAAATATACGCTTGTCGAACTTGAGCTGTTAACTGGCCGAACGCATCAGATCCGTGTGCATTTGTCGCATATCGGATATCCGATTGTCGGCGATGACATGTATATGGGCAAGCCGTTTGTTGGCAATGACGGTAAGGCAATGATCGAACGCCAGGCGTTGCACGCAGCGTTGCTTGGGTTTACCCACCCGTTGAATGATGAGCCTATGGAGTTCGTCGCGCCGATTCGAGACGAAATGGCAGCGTTGATCGCGCACTTGCGTGATGAGGGCGAAGTGTCTGTTGTTGAGATCGAGAATACGGTGGCGATGGCGAAGCTCGGGCTTTGAGTCTGTGCCGTGATTGAGTATTCTGTACCCTTTGGTCGAATTTTGAACAAATGTCCGAGAATCTCTTGGTTTTTGTGGCATCTGGGCCGATCTGTGGCCTCTTGAAGAGTGAACCGAGCTGTGATCCGCTTTGAGCATGTGCCAAAGTGAGATCAGGGGGCTTGGCGAATCTCGTGAGAAGGGGTATTGGCTATGTATCGGATGAAAAAGCAGGCAAGTTCTATCGCATTGATCGCATTGGCGATGGGCACCAGCGTCGCAAACGCAGGTTTGGCAACTTCATTGTTGTGGGACGATTTCGATGTGCTTCCAAATGGGCACCTTGGTGGGGCAGCGTCCTTCACTGCGGTGATCTTCAACGATCCATTCGCACAGGGTGCATCGTTCACACTCGATACGATGTTTAACTCCGGCAGCGATGCTGGAGCCGTGTTCTTTAACTCGGGTATCGGCACCGAGCAAGGTGCATCGATCAGCTACAACCAGTTGGGCGATCAATCAACCAACAGCAGCATGGACTTTTCAGCGTTGGGAGCTGAGAGCTTTGAGATCGATTTCTTGCTCTCCGATCAGGTCTTTGATATTGAAGTGATCATGACAAGCGCCAGCGGCACCGCGCATGGTGTGATTTCGGTGCCTGCGAGTATGGAATATACCGCATCTTTTATACTTGGTGATCTGATGGTCTCACCGAGCTTTGATTTTTCAAATGTCAGTGATGTGACCTTCAACTTCAATTTGCGTGACTCGGCTGTTGCATCGCTCGACTTTGTTGCCACTGAGATCCGTCTTGTCGTTCCCAACTCGGGTTCGATGGCGCTCTTTAGCATCGGCGGCGTCATGATGACTCGCCGTCGTCGTTGAGTTGGTTGTTACTGAGTAAAAAGCCCCGCGCCGCTGTGGAGTTGTTCATGATCGAGCAACCAGCGTTTGCGATCGAGCCCGCCGCCATAGCCATGCAGGGTGCCGTCGGCTGCGATGACGCGATGGCAGGGGATGACAATCGAGACACGGTTTTTGCCGTTGGCTAATCCAACAGCTCGCGATCCGCCCGGATTGTCGAGCTGTTGTGCCAGTTGCCCATACGACACAGTCTGCCCATAGGGGATGGTGCTCAGTGCGTTCCAGACCTGCCGTTGCCACTCGGTCGCGGGAGTGTCGAGTGGGACGGTGAAGCTTTGCAGATCGCCGGTGAAATAAGCCATCAGTTCTGCTTCGAGTTGATCGAGAAGCGGATGGTTTCCGGGTGTCATTAGGCAATCGAATGCTGATTCGAGTTCGGCGTGCTCACGATCTTGGCGTTCGGGCGATCCCATTTCGAGCAGGCAGATGCCGCGGTCTGTGGTGGCGGCGATCATTGGGCACAGCGGGGTTTGGAACTGTTTCGAGATGAGGATGGTTGTTTCGGTTGGCATACCAAACAATACCCGCCCGGCGAGCAAAATGCTCGTCGGGCGGGTGTGGTTATTTCTTCTTTTTTCCTTTCTTGGATTTGGATTTTTTCTTCTTCTTGTCCTTCTTGGGGAGGTGTGACTTGCGGGCAGCCTTGGCGAATCGCTTGGGCACCTTGGCGAGCCGTTCGGAACGGGTGTCGATCATGTCGGTCTTGCGGTTTTCTCGTTCTACAACGATGTAAGGCAGGCAGACGCCGATCACTTTGGCGGGCAGCTCTGGGAAGTATGGACGCATGACGACCTCGATGACAGATACTTCAGGTTCGCCGAGCGAGGATTCCTTGCCCATCRTGACCTGGCACTGGCGGTGCAGGGTCATGACATAGGTGCCGACTTTGATGTCTTCTGGTGCGAGCGATCGCACGAGGGTTTGTTCTTTGATCATAACTTAACTTTCAGCGCATGTAATAACTGATACGCATGCAACACGCATGCGCGTATAAATCAAGATTGAGAACATCAAGGCACAATGATCGCGCAGAGATATTCACTCAATCGGTGATGCCGGGGGATGTGTGTTTGTGTGTTCGCGGGCGTTCGACGCCCGGCGTCGTTGGTCAGCCCACGCTGATGTGCATCAGTTTGCAGCTATACAGCCAGCAGTCGATGCGTGTCAGATTTGTAAATCGTTGCCGAAGCATGTGGGGGACTCCTGAATCACGCAACCAGTTTGCGCATATTCGTGAAGAGTTTATTGGCGCATGAAAAACGAAAGTCAATGCGACATAACGAAATCACTATGATATTTATAAATCAGATCGAATATTCATTATTCGATAGTCGTCTGTCCGTTCATATACGGCACCAACGCCTGAGGGACTGTGATCGAGCCGTCGGCGTTTTGGTACATCTCTAAGATCGGGATCAGGATGCGTGGGGAAGCGGCGACGGTGTTGTTGAGGGAGTGGCAGAAGGTGGTGGAGCCTTTGCCGCCCTCGCCACCTTGGCGGTAGCGCATGTTCAGGCGTCGGCATTGGTAGTCGTACAAGCGTGATGCCGAATGGGTCTCGCCGAACTCGCCGAGCGGTGTGCCGGCGTCGTCGGTGTTGCCTCGCCCGGGCATCCAGCATTCGATGTCGATCATGTCGGCGTTCTTGGCGCCAAGGTCTGCGGTGCAGCATTGGAGCAAYCGGTGGGGGAGTTTGAGTGCTTTGAGCAAGCCTTCGACGAAGCCCATCATGTCTTTGTGGTGTTGGCGTGATGTGGTTTCGTCGGCGACATCGATCACGATCTGCTCGACCTTGTCGAACTGATGGATGCGATAGAGCCCGGCGGTGTCCTTRCCCGCMGCKCCGGCTTCGCGSCGRAARCARGTCGARACCGTCRCATATTTRAKSGGGARMTYKGMTTCGTCGAGGATYTCGTCTTGGTGGASMCCCATSARMCCRACTTCGCCGGTGCCKGTGAGGAACATGTCRTAKCCSCCKCCRCGYGAWGTCTCGTTGATGTGGTASGCTTGRTCKCGYCCGCCGGGGAAGAACCCGGTGCCGACCATTGCTTCTTCGCGCACAAGCACAGGCACACTCATCGGGGTGAACCCGTTCTCGTTGATCATGGTGTTGAATGCGAACTGGAGGATGGCTTGGTGCAGACGCATGCCATCGCCCTTGAGGATGTAGGATCGCGAGCCTGCGATCTTCACGCCTCGTTGATAGTCGACGAGATCGTGCATCTCGCAGAGCTCGATATGCGTGCGAGGCTTGAACCCTTTGTTGGCCTCGAACGATTTGTCCCAGTCCCAGTCATCGGGTGCCCAGAGTGAAAGCTCGACATTATCATCGGCGGAAGTGCCTACCGGGACATCGCTGTCGGCGGGTTGGGGGATCGAGAGATGGATCGTGTTGAGTTCAGGCTCGATCGCGGTGATCTGGGCTTCAAAGGCGTTGATCTCGTCCTTCATCTTTGCGGGTGCAGCCTTGATCTCGTCGATCTCGGCTTGGATCGCGGGTTGGTCTTCGTCGCTGGCGCCTTTGAGCTTGCCCATGAGCTGCCCGATTTTGGGGCCGGTCTCTTTGGAGAGCTTCTTTTGGGCAGCTCGGATCGATTCTTGCTGGGTCTGGAGCGATCGGCGTTGTTCGTCGAGTTTGACGAGTTTGGGGATGTCTACAGCGACATTTTTGGCCTTTGAGCCGTCAATGAAGCGTTGTGGATTTTCGCGTAATGCTTTGAGATCGATCATGCGTCAAGTGTAGGTATGGCGGACTGATTCGACGGGTTCAATGTTCGATTTCTGCCTGAGCCGATGTGAKGTCGTACTATTGAATGATGCCTTCTGATCCTATTGCTCCAATCTGGCTTGTGCTGCCTTTGGCACTGATCGCGCTTGTTGTGCAGGCGGGGTATCTGATTGCGTTGAAGGAACTGCCAAAGGGCATGATGCCGGCGAGCCGAAAGCGGATTCGGACCGCGTCGAGCTGGATGAGCATGTTCGTGATCCCGCTTTCAGCATATGGATTTGGGATCGCGACGATGGATGATCCGGGATTGTTCACGATTGTGTGGATGATGGTGATTGGATTGATCGCGGGGATACTCATGCTTGCGGGCTTGGATGCAGTGAATACGCTTCGGCTCCATCGCAGAGCCAAGCAAGGGCTCAAGGCAGAGTACCGTCAATCGCTTCGACTGACCAAACCAGTCTTCGAGGATGAAGATGAGTGAGTCGAGCAATAAGCCAAGCCATACGAAAGTGAAGCCTCCGACTCGGATACCAAACGCGATTTCACGGGTGATGTCATGRGGGTATGGCCTTGGGATCGGGCATGTGAATCGCAAGTTCGATCGTGGTGTTGGGGTGACGAAGCTTGATGTGCCTGTGATTTCGATTGGAAACTTGTCAGCGGGTGGGACGGGCAAAACCCCGATGGTGCATTGGGTTGCTAATGAACTGATCAAAGCGGGCAAGCACCCAGCGATTGCTATGCGTGGGTATAAAGCGGCGGCCGGCGAGATGGGCGACGAAGAGCGCGAGCATCGGCTGGCGCTGGCGGGGACGCCTGTGGTTGCTCAGCCGGRTCGGATCGCAGGATTAGAAAAAATGTTTGCGAGCGATGAGCAGGTGGATTGTGTGATCTTGGATGATGGGTTTCAGCATCGCAAGATTGCGCGCGATGTGGACATTGTGCTGATCGATGCGTCGTCGCCGCCGTATGGGGATGCGTTGTTGCCCAGAGGGTACTTGCGAGATCCTGTTTCGTCATTGTCGCGGGCTGATGCGATTGTGATCACGCATCGGGAGATGGTGAGTGATGAGCAGCTTGCTGATTTGGTGGGATGGCTCAAACGAGAGGTTCCCGATTGTCCGGTCGCAGTTGCTTCGCACCTATGGGAATCTGTTGCGGTGTATACAACTTCGTCCGCCAGCGAAGGCTGGGATGTCGAGCATGTGAAGTGCACGCRTTTCAAGGGAAAAAAGATCATCGGCATGTGCGCGATCGGAAACCCGGCAGGGTTCTTTGGGCAAATACAAGCCCAAGGCTGGGAACTCGTAGAGGATGTTGAGCTGCCAGATCATCATGATCTCGATGATGATGAAGTTGGCTGGCTCTGTGATCTGGCAAACAGGCCTCAGGTCGATGCTCTCTGTATGACGCGCAAAGATTGGGTGAAAGTGCATACTCGCCTTGTTGGGTATACAAAATGTCCAATTTTGGTACCTGAGTTGGGGCTGTTTTTTCATTCTGGTCAGACTGAAATTCAGAGGTTTATTCTAGATTTTATGGGCTGATATGCGTTGAATGGGTGAATGTGGGGAAACTTACCCAAGTTTGCTTGTCGATGCAGATTATCGGCTGTATAATTGCCTCGCTCTCGCGCCCTATGACTGTGGAGGGATGACCACAGCGATACTGTTTGTAATCGCTTTACTTAAGCGACAGAAACATGCACATAGTGTGCGAAGAGAAGAAATAAGATCGCAGGCGTATGCCTGTGATCGCATGTGTCGACCCTCGTCGTGGGGGAACACGCATGGACGGAAGGACACTCCCAATCGGAGATTGGAGACCAGATGAGGAACACAATGAATAGTTACGCAATCCGCCTCGCGGCAGGACTCGTACTCGGAGCAATGCTCTCCGGGTGTACCAGCACCAACACACGCACAGATGGTGAAGTCATTCACGAGCATGCAGACGCACCAGCACCTGTTCAGCAGGAAGCACCGCGCAGCTCAAACGCTTGGGGTTACTACTCCCCTCGCTTGGGTGCCAACGAATCCGCATCGCGGATGGCATTCCCAACCGGCGATCCAAAGACCAGTGCTTTGCTCGTTCATCAGGTTATGCCAAACGAAGTTCGTAAAGGACAGGACTTTGACTTCGCATACCATGTCACGAACTTGGCCAACGCTGAGCTTCAGAATGTTATGCTTCAGATGAACTCATCGAGCAACTTGAACATCTCAAGCTCGACTCCATCAGGTTCGGCAAGCGGCGGCACCATGAGCTGGGCAATGGGCGATTTCGGCCCAGGCCAGACCAAGGTCATCAACCTCGTCGGCTCAGCCGGCAGCGTTGGTATCGCTTCAGACTGTATCAGCGTTTCATACAACAACTCGTTGTGTGCAACTGTCAAGGTTGTAGAGCCAGCATTGGCACTCACCAAGACAGCAACCGCTGCTGCTCTTAAGTGTGACGAAGTGGTTCTCCGCTATGTCGTGAAGAACTCAGGTACTGGTGCTGCAACAAATGTAGTCATCAAGGACTCACTCCCACGCGGCTTGGCAATGTCCAACGGCTCAACAGCTGTAAACATCCCAGTCGGTACACTCGCTGCTGGCGAATCGAAAGCCTTTGAAGTTCGTGCAAACGCATCGACTACTGGCAAGTTCGAAAGCCCTGCATCAGCATCTGCTGATGGTGGTTTGACTGCAAACGCAAGTCGCACCACAACCGTGATCACCGCACCTGAGATGGCAGTCGCTGTTGAATGTGCTGAGTCACAGTTCCTTGGCCGCAACATCTCTTACAACCTCTCGATGGAAAACATCGGTAACGGCGTTGCCAACTCGGCAACCGCTTCGGCATCGATCCCATCGGGTGCTTCGTTCGTTCGCGCAAGCAACGGCGGCCGCCTTGTCGGTTCAAGCGTAGTTTGGGACTTCGGCGCGATGAACGCTGGTGCATCCAAGAACTTCACTATGGTCGTTGCTGCATCGAACCCAGGTGGATACGCAACAACAATCACCGGCAACGCATCATGTGCTGAGTCGACATCCGATCGTTGTACAACCGAGCTCAAGGGTATTCCTGCGATTCTCCTCGAAGTGGTCGATATTACTGACCCCGTCGAAGTTGGACAGGAAACTACTTATGTGATCACCGTGACCAACCAGGGTACCGCTCCTGACACCTCAATCCAAATCATTGGTACGCTCCCAGGTTCAGAAACATTCGTTTCTGCAACTGGTGCAACCTCCGGTTCGATTTCGGGTCAGGTCGTTACCTTCGTACCATCAGGGCCTTTGGCTCCTGGTGCACAGATCAGCTGGCGCATCACTGTTCGTGCAAACGCACAGGACGACGCACGCTTCGGTGTTGAAATGACTTCGGCTCGTTTGATCAAGCCAGTTATCGAAACTGAAGCAACCAACCTTTACAAGTAATCTGATCTTGTGAATATTTGAAATCATCAGCACCCCCGAGAAATCGGGGGTGCTGTCTTTTTTGGAGAGCAGTATGGATTCTTGGAGTATGAAAGTTGGATGAATCGATTGAAAATTTGGGAGAGTATGAACCTAAATCTCCCCGAACGGGTATATTTGATAGACCGTGTTTGTACAGGAAAACGCATGAATCCAGAACTCCCCAAAGTGAATGATCCAGAATCGCTGCCGATGGTGGTGTTGGCGAGCGCGTCGGCGCGTCGGCGGGCGATGTTTGCAGAGATCGGGATTCGCCATCAGGTGATCCCGGCATCGGTTGACGATGGGGAGTTAGTTGCGGGCGGGGTTGAGCCGATGGAGTGGGTCGCTGCACTGGCGTTCCTCAAGGCGTCCTCGTCAGCCGATCTATTCGTATCAAATGAATCGAATGGAGATCAAGACACGCTTGTAATCGGCGCCGATACCGTGTGTGTGCATGATGGCGAGATTCTTGGTCAGCCTGTGGATCGCTCGCATGCCCGTGAGATGATCCTGTCTATGTCACAAGCGGAGCATCGGGTATTGACGGGGGTCGCGATTGTTGATCCGGCGACTGGCAAGCGAGAACTCTTTGTCGATGAATCCATCGTGACGGTTGGGGAGATCCCCGAGCATGAGATTGAGCTGTATCTCGACTCTGAACAGTGGCGAGGCAAAGCGGGGGCGTACAACATCACCGAGCGATTGGCAGCGGGATGGCCGATCACATTTACGGGCGATGAGACTTCGATTGTTGGATTGCCCATGACGCGAACACTTGATCGTGTTGCCAAATTCTTTGTTGATTGAGATCAAGATCGTGGTTAGAAATCTCTTCGAGATTTTAACCACGGCACCGAATTACGCGGCTCGTGTCTGTTGGTGATCTTGCGAAAGCACACGCCATGCGTTTCGGCTTGGGACGAGGAGTTCTTTGGGCACGAACTGTTCATCATTGAGAAGCTGGACTTTTTCGAGGGTAATGAAGGTCGCGTAGTTTGCGTCGGCTTTGGCATCCCAGAAGGTGTCGTCGCCGAGCACGCGATCGTTGTAGAGATCTTTGAGCCGATCGATGTCGTTGTGATCGAGTCCTTCGTATTGGTCGACCCGATGGACGATCGCTTTGGCAGCGACGCGTTGCGAGGTTGGTTTGATGTAGACGATGTCGCCGGGCTCGACTTTGTTGTAGGGGGCGCGTCGATCGGAGCCTAATCTTGCTTCGACGAGTTTGTGACCTGAGAGGATCGGGCCAATGTATTGCTGATGGACGATCATCAGATGAGTTTGCGTTGGGCGATGGGTCATACACCAACTATCGGACGAATCCGCCTCAGGCTTTGGTGATGCTCGAAATGCTTGATGATTACTCGATTATGAGTTCTTCATTTTTTCGATGGTCTTGGTGGTCGAGAGCCCGTCGATGAGATCGAGGATGACGACCTCGCCGCCATTGGCGATCACAAGTTCATGCCCGACAACCGTTTCGATCGAATAATCGCCGCCCTTGACCAGTACATCGGGTTTGATCGCCTCGATGAGCTTGAGCGGGGTGTCTTCGCCGAAGAGGACGACGGAATCCACGCATCCGAGGGCGTTGAGGACATGGGCGCGGTGGTTCTGATTGTTGACGGGTCGTCCATCGCCTTTGAGTGCGTGGACGGAGTGGTCGTCGTTGATGCCCAGGATSAGCATRTCGCCSAGYTCGGCRCATCGTTGRAGCARGGASACATGYCCGGCGTGGAGGACATCGAAGCASCCGTTGGTGAASACGATTTTCTTGTTCGCTTTGCGGGCGGCTTTGACCTGCACCATGACTTCGTTGAGTGTGCGGGCTTTGCCGAGCTTGGCGGTGAACTGGGTGAGGAGATCGTCGTGGATTTTTTCGACCGGGATTGGTGCGACTCCAAAGATTTCGACTTCTAATCCTGCAGCTGCGTTGGCGAACCGGACTGAGTTGATCCAGTCGAGTCCATTGGCACGCCCGGCTGCGAGWGCKGCGAGCATCATRTCGCCCGCGCCSGTSACATCGTACACCTCRCGGGCAACGGTTGGSACATGGACWGTYTYKGGGTCRTTKGCTTTGACRAAGACCGCGCCTTGTTTGTCGAGGGTGAGGACGACGGTCTCGAAGTTGTTGGCATCGAGGAGCGTGCGGGCGAGGTGTTCGCGGTGGGATTCGGGGGAATCTTCACCGGCTTTGATGCCGGTGGCGAGTTCTGCTTCGGTGCGGTTTGGCGTGATGGCAGTTGCACCAGCGTAGCGGGAGTAGTCTTTGATTGGTGCCGGGTCGACAAACACGGGGATGCCTGCGGCTTTGGATCGCTTGATGATCTCTTGGCAGACTCGCGGGGTGCAGACGCCTTTGTTGTAGTCTTCGATGCAGACGATCTGGGCAGTCGTGAGTGCTTTGTCGAAGGCGGCGAGGATCTGTTCTTCGATCTCGGCGGAGATTGGTTCGTCGGATTCGAAATCCACGCGGAACATTTTTTGGGCGTGTCGCCCTTGGGCGAGCCCGATGAGGTTTCGTTTGACGGTGGTGGGGCGGGAGGCATCGGCGATGAGCCCTGTGGTGTCGACCGCTTCGTTGTTGAGTGCATCGGTGAGCAGGGTTGCTTCTGGATCGTTGCCGACGACACCGAGTGCGATGACTTGGGCACCGAGTGCGATGAGATCGAGCGAGAGGTTTGCGCTCCCGCCGGGGTTGTTTTCTTGCTTGGTGACTTTGAGGACGGGGACGGGTGCATCTGGCGAGAGGCGGGTCGCTTCGCCTGAGAGGAGTTGGTCGAGCATGAAATCGCCSACAACGATGGCGTTGAATGATTTCCAGTCGGCGAGTGTGGTGAGTAGCTGATCCATTGCACAATCGTAGGAGTGGATAGAGGCAAAAGAAAAACCCGCCAAAGCGGGTCTTCATTGATCTATAGATTGATCTATTCGATCGTTTGCGTATTTAGCTCATGCAGTCTGGGCAGAGTGCAGCCATCTTTGCAGCACAGTCGCCACAGCATGGGCTGTCTACTGAGCAAGTATCATTTGGGCATGTGAAAGTGGTGTTTGCGTGTGTGCAAACCTGCTTGTCAGCACAGCATGGCTTGGTGCAGTCTGGGCCACAAGCACCCTTTGGGCCTTTGTCACAAGCAGTTTTTTTCACACAAGCTGCTGCGGCTGTCTTTGGGCAGTTTGGCTTGTCGCATGCGCTCTTGTCACACTTTGATGCGTCAGCACATGCTTGTCCAGCTTCGAGTGGGCAGTCGGTGCCGTCGCAGATGGTTGGGCCATTGGTTGAGCTTGTGGTGGTGCAGCCGACCATGAGTGAGGACAGTGCGATGATACCGAAAAGTGCGATCTTCTTCATTTGAAACAACTCCGTTGTGTGTTGTATGTTTGAGAAATGCTCAGGGGATCTGGGCATGGGGTGAGAGTATACCGTACATCTCGTCTTATTTGGGACGATTCTGGGTGATTTCAGAGTAAATCTGGTCGGCGGGCTTTGGTTCTGGCAAGGCGTTGTTCGAGTCTCCACTTGGCAACCGCGTCGTGATCGCCGCTGGTAAGGACCGCGGGGACTTCGATTCCTTCCCAGACTCTTGGTCTGGTGAAATGAGGGCAATCGAGGAGTTTGGCGTCTTTGGGGATGTCGAGCTGCTTGAGAATCTTCGGATTGATCTCTGAGCCGTCGGAGTTGGTGGTTTGGGCGATTGAGAATGAATCCTCGATCGCMGAATCKGCATGACCYARTGCRCCSGGGTGAACGCGGGCGATGGCGTCAATGAGGACGAGTGCGGCGAGCTCGCCGCCCGAGAGGATGTAGTCGCCGATGGAAATTTCAAGCGGGGCGAGTTTTTCGATGACTCGTTCGTCGATACCTTCGTAATGCCCTGCGATCATCAGCAATCGTGGTTTTTGAGCGAGTTCGCAGACGAGTTCTTGTGTCAGTGGCACGCCTTGAGGGGTGAGCAGGATTCGGAATGGTTCTCGATCATCCATCGCTTCGACGGCTTGAACGGCATCCCAAACGGGTTGGCAGGACATGACCATGCCCGGGCCGCCACCGAATGGGCGATCGTCGGTTTTGGTGTGTTTATTGGTGGTGTAGGCTCGGATATCCGTGGCATGGATCGAGATCAACCCGGCGTCTTGGACGCGTTTAGGGATCGAGACCCCGAGTGCAGCGGGGGACTCGGAGCTGAACATTTCGGGGAAAGTGGTGAGGATATCGATCCGTTGGGCGGGCATGGGGGGATGATAGTCGGATTTGGATGGAGAAAAGGCTGCAAACCGTGCTTGGCGAGTGGATTGTGGGGGGGGAGGAGCGAATCATAGAGACCCGGCAAATACAGACAGGGCCAATCGTTGGACCAGTCGTGGGAAAAGCTGATGTGATGTCTTTGGATGTTGTATTGGTGTGCCGGTGTCACCACCCGTCGATTTGGACGGGCTTTGAAAAGGAGAACCATTATGGTTCGTATCCGCATGCAGCGTCTTGGACGCACTCACCGCCCGTTCTACCGTATCAACGCAATTGATCAGCGCACCCGCCGAAATGGTCGTGTGCTTGAAAACCTTGGTTACTACGACCCAATGGTCAAGGACGAGGACAAGCAGATTGTATTGAAGGTTGAAGAAATCAAGGCATGGCTCGCCAAGGGCGCTCAGCCATCGGACACTGTCCGCGACATGCTCGGCCGCGAAGGTCTTCTCGATGGTGACATGAAAGCACAATGGCTCGCTGAYCGTGCWCAYGCATTGRMWGTCGGCAARTGTAARACAGCACTCAAGACTRTTGAAGCAGCSGTCGCWGCAATCGATAAGATGGCRGGCGATTCAGAAGCTGAYCTGAGTGCATTTGGYAAYACYKSMAAGCGTGTRCTCAACATGGTYAARAAGACCGTTGGTCCTGCTCGTKTCGAAGCTGCYGAAGGCTTTGCTGCTGAAGCAACCAAAGCACTTGATGCTGCAACCAAGGCTGATGCATCCGCCAAGCCTGCGCCTGCTGCTGAAGAAGCCGCTGCTGAGTAAGTAAATCAAGCATCGCTGTTGAGGCGATGAAATAGAATAAACCGGAGTTTTCGCTTTGCGGAGGCTCCGGTTTTTTGTATACTCTGTGTCTGGCTTGAAATGTTCGAGCCTTTGTATTATGAGGAGAGCGGGGAATATGCAGATGAGAAAAATACTAACGATGCTGTCCGCAGCATCGATCGCGATGGTTGCCAATGCCGAGCCGTTTACTTATCAGGGGCAGCTCAAGGATGGTGGTCAGCCGGCCAATGGTGCGTATGACCTGGTTTTTCAGTTGATGGATGCGCCGATTGGTGGTTCGATTGTTGGGCTTTCAGAGAGCTTGGAGGATGTTGATGTTGTTGATGGAGTTTTCCAGGTTTTTATTGATTTCAATACGGCGTTTGATGGGAGTCCACGCTGGATCAGTGTAGCCGTGCGTGATGGGGCATCGACCGGGTTTTATAACACATTGCTTCCGCGTCAACTATTGACGGCTGCGCCCGAGGCTCAGCATGCGTTGGTGGCGGACACCGCGCTCAATGTGCCTTGGGCGGTAGCGCCAGGAGTCATTATTTATGGTGACGGAACTGATCGGGTGTTCATCAACCGTTCAAGTGGAATCACGATTTCTGATTTCTTTGGAGTCCATGCAGATACATCAGGGTTTGTAGGGATGTTTGTATCCGGCGCTGCAAACTCTCAACCGTTTTATGGGTATTCATCTGACAATGCGATCAACGCGTATTCTTACTTTGATCCGGGTTCGGATGAATGGCGGCTTTGGAGTGGTGGAGAAGCGATGAGTGTTGACTCGCAGCAAGATGTTCATATTCATGAAGATGTGTTTGCGGATGATTTTAAATACAACTCTCCAAAGACGGGTGTTGTTTCTGTGGGTGCGCAGGCATTTCATGCGTTTGTCTCAACAAATCATACTTCAATGATTGGAGGACGAGGGGTTTGGTTCATTGATCCATTTCTTGCATTGGTGCAGGCTCCTATCAGCTTGCCGCATGGTGCGACTGTGACCAAGATGACGGCGTATTGTACAGATGAGGCTTCAGATTATTTGACCATTTCATTAAGGGCTATAGACCACGGGGCAATTGGGGTTGTAAATATATTAGCCCAAGTCACAACTGACTCACTCTTTGGGGCGCCGATCGTTCTTACGGATACATCCATTAATGTCCCACTGGTGAATAATTTAGAAAAAAGCTATTTCGTACAAGCAAGGTGTCCAAATGGGCCTGGTGATTTCACTATGAGCATGATGAGCGTTGTTGTTGAATACACGATTGACGAAGTAAACTGAGCCGCATCATCTGAGCGTTTATATCAACGCCCTGTGGGGTGTTTTTTTATGGGCTCCGTTTTTTGGATTCAGTTTATCGCCAGTCGATGACGATCTTGCCGAACTGTTCGCCGGCTTCGAGGCGTTCGTAGGCTTGGGTGCATTCTTCGGGCTTGAAGACCTTATCAACTACCGGCGAGAGTTTGTTGGCGTTGAAGAGTGCGACGACTTCTTTGAACTCGTCGTTGGTGCCCATCGTTGAGCCGAGGATTTTGAGCTGGTTCCAGAAGATGCGTGCGAGATCTGTTTTGGCGTCTGGTCCGGTGGTGCAGCCGGGGGTGACATAGGTGCCGCCACGGGCGAGGGCTTTGATGCAACTCAGGTGGGCGACCTTGCCGACGGAATCGACGGCCATGTCTACGCCTCGTTTGTTCGTCCATGTGCGCACATCGCGTGACCAATCTTGGGCTTCATCGAGGATCGCATGATCGGCACCGAGCTCGATCGCTTTGTCGAGTTTCCATTGATGGCGTGAGGTGACGGCGACCTTGCAGCCCATATGCTTGGCGATGGCGAGGGCGCTTGTTGCGACGCCGCCACCGATGCCGGTGATGAGGACGGTTTGTCCTGGGCGGAGATCAGCTTTGGTGATCATCATGGAGTAGGCGGTGAGGGCACACAATCCGAAAGCGGCGGCTTGGATTGGATCTGCGTCGTCAGCAACGCAGGCGAGATTCTCGGCCGGGCATGCGAACATCTCGGCGTGGGCACCGAAATGGTGCTCGCCGATGAGTTCGTAGTTGGGGCACATGGTGGATGCGGGTGGATCATTGGGATGGGTGCGATCTGGGACGATGATGGCGGCGTTATAGATGACTTTCTTGCCGACCCATGCYTCATCGACGCCTTTGCCCACGGCGACGACCTCGCCGCAGCCGTCACAGCCTGAAACGCGAGGGTAATCGAGRTYGAGTCCGGGGACGCCTCGYCCRACCCAGAGGTCCATATGRTTGAACGCTGAGGCGTGGGTGCGGATRATYGCTTCGCCYGGRCGKGCWGAGAGSAGATCCATCCARTYKGATTGAAGGGCGATGTTTGGTGCAACAGGGTTGCCTTGYTYKGTGACGACGATTGCTTTCATGRGGGGAGTGTAGGGCGTATAATTTGGTGTTGWGRRTGATWTTGTMGGTGGTKGAATCCTCGACATTTGGRGTTGGCGSGTCTATTGTTGCCGTCCCAGCGCGGGTATCCGTGCGGAGATGAAGGATTTACGACTATGGACACCCAGAAACTCATCGAATCGATCAACAACGAAACACTCAAGACGGATATTCCGGTCTTTGATGTTGGCGATACCATCAATGTACACATCCGTATCGTCGAAGGCGAAAAGGAACGCGTGCAGGTTTATCAGGGCACGGTGATCCTTCGCAAGGGYCGMGGCATTGATGAGAACATCACTGTYCGBCGCATGGTTGGCGAAATCGGTGTTGAAAAGACYTGGCCAATCAACTCRCCRTTGATCGCGAAGTTYGARGTTRTTCGTCGTGGCGATGCTCGTCGTGCGAAGCTTTACTTCCTYCGTGATCGYGTTGGTAAGTCCCGTCGTCTGCGTGATCGCCGWCGCGGCATGAAGCAYRTCGAAGGCATGACYACCGTTCATCGCTAAGCGWKWMWKAYMRAWARNAANTACAKRAWMWWGMMYMMGYMTSSRKKYKKRKKYTTKTWKTKTRWKKTKYRWKWTYRKRYTKKNNNNCTCAGATGAGYYTGATGTCGTTGAGTGCKGGGAAKGTTGTKCGCCAKTYGATGACYYYTTGWGGATYGATTTCSACKSTSAGYACRGCYTCTTCRTCRCCAAGYTCRGCGAGGACTTTTCCTTTTGGATCGACCACGATCGATTTGCCAGGATAGCTCAGGTGTGGGTCGTTGCCGGTACGGTTGGCGGCGATGATGTAGGCTTGGTTCTCGATTGCTCTTGCGATGCAGAGCGCACGCCAATGTTCAATACGAGCAGCTGGCCAGTTGGCGCCCATGACGAATGCTTGGGCGCCGTGATGGAGCCCCATGCGGAAGAGTTCTGGGAAGCGGAGGTCATAGCAGATTGTTGGGACGACGGTGAGGATATGGTCGCCAGAGATCCATTGGTAGCATTTGAGTTCATTGCCAGCTGCATAGGTTTCGCCTTCGCGTCCGAATGAGAATGGATGGAACTTGGCGTATTCGCAGRTCGGSGNAGMTNTGWCCMGGYGYGGTGATGGTGGCGCAGTTGTGAAGTTTGCCGGTGTCTGGATCGGGGACGGCGCGTGAGCCGTGGATTGTGCAGTTTGTGTCGTCGGCGAGTTGTTGTAAGAAGACTCTTGTTTGGCCATCGGAATCGGTTGCCTTATCTGCATCGAGCGTAAAGCCAACATCGAAGAGTTCGGGGAGAACGATGAGATCACCCGGATTGATCGGTGCATCTTTGATCAGCTCTGTCACTCGTGCGTAGTTTGCGGGTTTGTCTTCCCAAGCGATATTGAGTTGAATGATGTGTGCGTGCATAGGTATAAGTATAGAAGCTATGGCGTGTGTGTGCTTGCTGTGGTTCAATAGATGATGCTGTAGATTCGAAGGCTTGGATAACTTGTGGTGGAGTGTTTGTTCCGATGGGAAATTACACCTTGCTTGTGGAGTGATTTGGGCGAGTTGGCCGATGGTTGACAGGTGTGGCAGAGTCTGCTRCACTCGCAGCACAGGAATGTACTTCATGATTATGACACTGAAACAGTTCAAATCCAAACAGAGCAAAGGCATCAAAAATGCCCGGGCGATTGTATTGGCTTTGAATGGTTGGGTGTAAGTACCGAATCTGAAGAGAGTCGAAGATCAAAGCCTTGGGTATGAAACCCGAGGCTTTTTTTCTGTGTGTATTTTCTCGTAAAGGAGAGTCGAACGGGTTAGAAAAACAAGCATGCTCGAAAGGGGATGTTTTTCAGAGATCATCACGAGGGTGTTGCTATGTGTTCTCCAGAAGCACCTGAGTGGGGTTTGGGGCCGATGGTGGCATGGTGCGTCAGTTCGCATCGTGCGCCATCGGCATTTTTGTATATGTGATGGTTGATGAATCTTCGTGGTATGAGTCGATATGGTAGGTAGATACGAGTTTTTTAGTCTTTGGAGTGTTTGATGTGTCAGAGTTGATCGAAACAGATTCTCACATAGAAGCGGATCGTGGGTTTGGTATTCAAGCGATTCGTGAAGGGATCTTGCGGGCGAATCTTGCTCGGCTTCGTCCTGTTGATCAGCCGAGTAAAGCGCAGCTTGAAGCTTGGCGTGTGGCGACGAATGCTTCTGAGTGGTTTCAGGCGGAAGACGGATTGATTGTTCGCTGCAATGAAGCGATGAGCCGGGACACGCGGCGTGCGAATGAGCGTACGGTAAAGCCTTTGATTGAGGAACTCGAAACGAGATGCCGAGGCCCGGTTTTACTCGAGGGAGTAGATCCTCCTTGGATGCTTAAAAAGCTTATTGATGCGCAGACGCCGATTGACTTTCAGAGTTTTCATCAGCGGGTGCTTGTGCTGCAAGCTGATTGGAATGAGTTTCTTGATGGATTGGCGTATGTTGATCTTGGGGAAGGGCTTGGCGATGAGCGATTCAAATGGTTCGTTGGGGATGAGGCATCGGAGAGGCTACTTGGTTGGGTGTGTGGTCGACTCGATGATGCGCCGCCAGCTATGGTCGTTCAGAATCCGATGGTGCGAACGAAGGCATTGCCTGATAGTACTGCGTTGATGCATGAGATTGATGTGCGTTGGCTAAAGAATGAGAGCGAACTGGTCCAGTTCATGAAAGGCCGATCGGTGGGGAGTCGYGCRTGGTGGAGCAAACGGTTTGGGCAGGCAGGTCAAGAACAGGAACCGTTACGGGTATTGATTCCAACGGCAAGGCATTCGACTTATTTGAAGTATGCTGCGGCGGATCTTGCGCAGGCGTTTACAGATCTCGGGTGCAATTGTCAAGTTCAACTTGAGCAGGATGATTCGCAAATTCTTTCGAAGAATACACATCTGCGATCGGTTCATGAGTTTGATCCTGACTTGATTGTGACGATCAACTATCCGCGTTGTAAACTCGGCGAGCATATCCCCAAGGATATTCCGCATATATGTTGGGTGCAGGATGCGATGGCTCATTTGTTTGATTGGAAGATTGGTGAGTTGATTGGTGAAATGGACTTTGTTGTTGGGATGGTCAAGCCCGAGTTGATTGATCAGTTTGGGTATCCTGCGGAGCAGACTCGATGGATGCCTATGGTGGCGTCGAAAGCGAAGTTTGGGCATGAGCCGATTGATGAAGGGTTTGATTCTGAGATCGCGTGGGTGACGCATCAGAGCGAGCATCCAGATTTGTTTCGAGATCGGCTTGTTGGAAATATGAAGGTGAATGCTCCGGCTGCAGCCAAGACATTCGCGAAGTTGCTTGATGATGTTGAGCAGTTGGTTACGACCATTACAACCCAGAACCTGCGCACGCACATTGATTCATTGATTGATCAGGCATTTTTTCCGAATGGAGTTCCAGAGGGGGCGAGGGCGATTCGGACGAGTATGTATAACGACATGGTCAACCCGTATGCGGAGCGTGTTTTTCGGCATCARGCTGCGCAATGGGCAGCGAATATTGCAGTGCGCAGAGGTTGGCGGTTCAAGCTTTACGGGAAGGGGTGGGAGGAACACCCGCAGCTTGCCAAGTTTGCGGCTGGGCCTCTCGAGCATGGGGATGAACTCGGTGCGTGCTATCGCAACTCGGTGGTGCAAATCCATGCGTCAATTAATCAGGTTGTACATCAGCGTGTGAGTGAATGCTTGCTCTCTGGTGGGTTGCCGATTTGCCGGGCGATCAGCAACTCGTTTGGGTATGCGAACTTGATGGTGTGTGTGAGTGCTGATCTTGAGTATGACAAAGACTTGATGACGCAGGGTGTGCGTACGCCTTGGTATGTTGAGATTGATTCATGCCCGCAGGCGAGCGATCTCATTGAGCATCTGCGTCGGCTAGAGATTTGTGACGAACAGCTTTATGCTGATGGGAAAATGAAATGGTCCGACGAAACGCTTGCTTTGGCACGCGAAAGATTGGGTGTTTCTGAGCAACGAGAAACGGCAGAAATGGTCGTGTCCATGTCGGATCTTTATTTCACAAACGAAGCCCAACTTGAAGTGATCATTGAGCGAGCGATTGGCGACAAGGCTGCTCGCAATCGGCGTATATGCAAGGGGGTTGAGCAGATGCCAAGGGCGCTGACGACCGATGGGATTGCCGAGAGTATGCTGAAGATGATTCGGACGAAGCTTGATCAGGCTTGATCATATTTTGATCATGCTTGGTCTGGCGGATAGAGGCGGTGGAGTTTGAGGCTATTGGATTCGAGTGTGGCGCGTTTYGACCATATGGTRTTTTCATAGATCCAGCTGCTGATTACAAGATCGGTTGCGTCGAGGTYCGGGATCATCTTTGGTGTGTAGATTGGATAGCCGAGGAGTTGTGTGCCGACTTTGCTCGGGTTGTCGTCGATGATGCCGATGATGTTCGCTGGTGAGCTTTGGATGCTGTGAGCGATGTCTTTGGTGTGTTGCCCTGAGCAATAGATGAGGGTGTTTTTTCCATCGAGCGTGTTGAGTTTTGTGGTCATGCGTTGGGCGGCGTCGTGGGGAGTTGAGCCATCGAGTTCGCCGGCTGGTGCGCTGTAAGAAGCACGCAGGTGCTTGGGCCAAGCGAGATCTGGTTGAGCGGTGACATGTTCGATGAGGGATTCGAGATTGTCGACATGTGTGTCGATGCTGTGATTTTTGCAGACATAGTCGTAGGCCTTGCGAGCCATCGCTTGGGTGTCCATATATTGGGTAGACACAATGGCATCGCACATCCGTTGGGCGATTTTTTCTATGGGCGTGTCCCAGTGTGCATCGATGCAGATTCCGGTTTGGCCATCGATGATCGCATCGTTTGAGCCGGATCGAACTTTGGTGACGATTGGCAGGCACCCGGCAGCGAGTGCTTCGAGCATTGCGACGCTTTGCCCTTCGAATCGTGATGGAAGCACCCAAAGGTCGGCCCATTTGAGGTGGTCATGGACCTCGTTTGGTGGGACTGGACCGATGAGATTTACATTTGGTAGAGGGCGGGTTTGGTTTTTGRTGGAGTCCATTGCTGGGCCGTCGCCGACGATCCGAAGTTCGAAGGTGACGCCGCGATTGTTGAGTTCTTTGGCGAGAATGGGGAGTGTGCTGATCCGTTTTTGATGCTCTTCAATCCTGCCTGAGTAGAGGATTCTTATTGAACGATCTTGCGGTGAATCGCGAGTGGAAAATGAATCCGGGGAATCTACACAATGAGGAATGTGGATAATATCGGATGCTCGTTGTGGGATCGCTTGCTTTGTTATCGAGGCGAGTTCTTTGCTGACGGGCACGATCGCGTGAAGGATTGGTTCGAAGCGTCTGGTAAGGGCGAGGTCGTATTCGTTGTCAGAATGTATCCAGCTGACAGTGCGGATGAGATTGGGATGGGTTTGGGTGAGAGAGGCGATGATGCCATAGCAGTCGCCGTGAACATTTGGAGAGACAACCACCGGGCGATTGGTGCGTGTGTGCATCTCTTTGATGGCCTTGAGATAGACCTGGGCGGGGTATTCTAGATCGCCATTGAGTTGATCGATTGGAGTTGCGTTTTCAACGGTTGCGACCACATAGGGTATAAGAAACTCAGGGACAGACTCGCCGGGGGCAAGGTGTACGAGCAAGCCTGCGGGGATGGATCTTTTGCGGAGTCCGTCTACGGCTCTGGTTGCCCATGTGGTGATGCCGCTGACTCGGAGATTGGCGGGGAGAATGATGAGCATCAAAGGCCTTTGATTGCAGTGTTCGTCATGGCTGGGAAGTTGAGAGTATAACCATTGGGTGATTCATGCACAAGAGGTTCGGTTGTTTCTATAATGATGTCATCATGAAACTCAGTGTGCTCATTCCGACTTATCGCCGACCAGAAGCCATCAATACCTGTTTGGCATTACTGGCGAAGCAGAGTTATCGCGGGCAGTTTGAGATTATCATCGGCCTCGATGGAGATGCCGAGGTCACGCCTGATCCAAATGTGCCTGAATCTCTGTTGGATAGCACAAGGCTCGTACGGTTTGCAAAGGTTGGGCTGTTGAGTATTCGCAAGGCAATGCTTGAGCAGGCTCAGGGCGAGATCGTGCTTTCGATCAATGATGATTCTTACGCAGATTCAGAGCTGGTCGATGCACATATGGATTTGCATCGATCAGGGAACGCGAAAGTCGTCTCCGGCGTGTCGACATGGAAACCGATCGATACTCCAAATTTGTTTGATCTGTTTGTCCAGCAATCAAACTTGTTGTTCTTTGCACCAGAGTCTGTTACGCAGCCGGTGCTGACTGACTATCGCAACTGCTTTGGGCTTAATATGTCATTCCCGAAGAAGCTCGCATTAGAGGCTGGTGGGTTTCCAGAGATGCCTGGCTGTTATGGGTATGAGGATATCGAGATTGCGTATCGGCTTGCGCAAGCGGGGGCAGAGTTGTGGCATGCTCCTGGTGCGAAGGTTGTGCATGATCATCGGTATGTTCCGTCGGATGTACTTCGGCGGGAGTATTTGTTGGGACGGTCGGCTTGGCAGTTCGCAAAGCTGAATCCGGCGTTTGCGTTAGATTTGTTTCGCCGGGATATCAGATTGGCGGAGGTGCTCGGTTATTTTTCGCAAGCACTTGAGTTTGAATATCGTGATGCGGTTCGGGTTGAAGAAACATTTCTGGCATTGAGCGAGATGGAACCAGATGGATATGACTTTGCGGATCGACAAACGCAGAGGCTCTTTGAAGAGCATTGGGTTCTGCTCAAGCGGTACCTTTGGCGGTGGGGCGTGCTTGATGCGGCAAACGGGCAAGAATCAAGGTGGTCATTAGTGCAAGAATTAGGCTCGCCGCCGGTTATTATCGGCTAAATGGCTTGTTTGAATGTTCTGGGCATTGCTCAAGTTTAAGAGTCTGAGGGATATGATTCATCCGGCGAGCCTTTGGAAAGGCTGGGTGTTTTGTTCAGATTTGGAGTTTGGTATGGCCTTTGATCCAGTGCAGTCGTTATCGAGAATTCGTCACGAGTTTGGTGAGCATGGTGGCGTGAATATGTCGATCGAGGCATCGACGACTTTTACGGTGATGGCAGCAGAGACCATGCCTGAGATTTTTCTCGGCGAGAAAGGTCCTGATCAGGGCGGGTGTTTTTTGTATGGTCGGCATTTCAATCCGACCGTCTATGTGCTCGGGCGTTACCTCGCAGCGATCGAAGGCACCGAAGCCGGATATGCAACGAGTTCGGGGATCAGCGCGATCGCGTGTTCGATCATGCAGCTCTGTGGGCCTGGCGATGAAGTCGTCGCGTCCAACGCGATCTATGGCGGGACATTCGCGCTCTTCAAAGAGTTCTTCCCGCTTAAGACTGGGATTAATGTCAAGTTTGTTGATATCTCGAATCTTGAAGAAGTGAAGGCTGCGATTACAGACAAGACGAAAGCGATCTTTAC
This sequence comes from bacterium, assembly GCA_002401225.1. Taxonomy (GTDB): domain Bacteria; phylum Planctomycetota; class Phycisphaerae; order Phycisphaerales; family UBA1924; genus UBA1924. Next base: position 8,307 of record NVSM01000015.1, on the reverse strand, counting down.
CGAATCGATCTCGAATCCGACGATGGTCATTGCCGATCTTCCAAAGCTCGCTGAGCTTGCTCATGATGTCGATGCGAAGCTTGTTGTTGATAATACTTTTAGCCCGATGCTGCTCTCGCCAGCACAGCATGGCGCGGATATTGTGGTGCATTCGTTGACCAAGTTTATTGGTGGCGGGTCGGACATTATCGCGGGTGCGGTGTGTGCATCCAAAGAGTTTATTGCTGAGTTGATGGACTTGCACACCGGGGCTGTGATGTTGCTTGGGCCGACGATGGATCCGCGTGTGGCGTTTGATCTCTCGTTGAGGCTCCCGCATCTTGGGTTGCGGATGCAAGAGCATTCTCGCCGGGCGCAGTTTTTTGCTGATAAGCTCGAAGCGTTGGGGCTGAAGGTTTCGTACCCTGGTCTTGAGTCGCATCCGCAGCACGATCTGATCGAGTCGCTCACGAACACCGGCTTTGGTTTTGGCGGGTTGTTTGCGATCGATCTGGGGACTGCGGAACGGGCCTATGAGTTTATGAATGATCTTCAGCAGAACGAGGGCTTCGGGCTCTTGGCGGTGAGCCTCGGGTATTTCGATACGCTGATGTCGTGCTCGGCGAGTTCGACGAGTTCGGAGCTTACTGAGGAAGAACTGGCTGACGCGGGGATCGCGCCGGGGTTGGTACGGATTAGTCTGGGCTACACCGGCACCCTCGAAGACCGCTGGGATCAGTTCGAGCGGGCACTCAAGCGGGCGAAGATGATTTAAACGATATTTAAATGAAGTAAGTTGTGTTACGGACAGCCGGCGGCGAACTCGATCATGAATGCGGAGATATCGAAGAAGTTCAAGAGCCCATCGCTGTTGAAATCGGCAGCAAGATCCGCATCAGCGAAGGCTGCGAGGAACGCGGAGATATCGAAGAAGTTGAGCAAGCCGTCGTCAGTGAGATCGGCAAGGCATGGCGGACAATCGCTGACATCAATGATCTGGAGTCCATAGACGCCATCAGCCGCATAGGCGGTGGTGCCTATAACAGCGATATCGAAAGTGGTACCGAATGTGTTGTACGATCCAAGGAGAGCGGGTGCCGTGGGATTGCTGATATCGATGATCTGAAGGCCAGAACTCACATCAGCCACATAGACTGTGGAATCCACAACGGCTACGCTGAAAGCGAAGCCGGGTGTGTCGATCGCCCCAAGGAGTGTTGGTGTGGCCGGATTGCTGATATTAATAATTTGGATGCCAGAGTCACCATCTGCGACATAGGCCGTGGTGCCCACAATCATTAAGCCCATAGCATTGTGGGGTGTGTTGTACGAGCTAAGGAATGTGGGAGTTGCTGGGTTGCTGACATCGATGATCAGAAGGCCTGATTCACGATCAGCGATAAAGGCCGTGGTGCCCACAATGGCTACGCTGGAAGCAGAGTCAGGTGTGTCGTAGGAGCCAAGGAATGTGGGGGTTGTGGGGTTGCTGATGTCAATGATCTGAAGACCAGAGTCGCTATCTGCGACATAGGCCGTGGTGTCCACAATCATTACACCGCGAGCACGGTCGGGTGTGTCGTACGAGCCAAGGAATGTGGGAGTTGCCGGGTTGCTGACATCAATAATCAGAAGACCTGATTCACGATCAGCGACATAGGCGATGGTGCCCACAACGGCTATATTGGCAGCAGAGCCAGGTGTGTCGTAGGAGCCAAGGAGCATGGGTGCTGTTGGATTGTTGACATCAATGATCTGAAGGTCGCCATTAGTGACATAGGCCGTGGTGTCTATGAGGGCTATGCCGAAAGCGAAGCCGGGTGTGTCGTATGAGCCAAGCACAGGAGTGGTGGGGTTGCTGACATCGATGATCTGAAGGCCTGACACGCCATCTGCGACATAGGCCATGGTGCCCACAGCGATCACGCTGGTAGCGTTGCTGGGTGTATCATAGGAGCCGAGGAGTGTGGGTGCGGCCGGGTTGCTGACATCAATGATCTGAAGGCCAGCCCAACCATCAGCGACATAGGCCGTGGTGTCTACAACCGTCACACCCCGAGCCCAGTCGGGTGTGTCGTAGGTGCCGAGGAGCGAGGGTATTATCGGGTTGCTGACATCAATGATCTGAAGGCCAGAATCACGATCTGCGATATAAGCAGTGGTGCCCACAATCGTCACATCGCGAGCGTTGATGGGTGTGTCATAGGAGCCGAGGAATGCAGGTACAGTTGGATCACTGACATCAATGATCTGTAGGCCTGATTCGCCATCGGCGATATAGGCTGTGGAGTTTACAACGGCGATGCCCACAGCGGAGTCAGGTGTATCGTAGGAACCAAGGAGGACGGGTGCTGTGGGATCGGTGACATCGATAACTTGAAGGCCAGATTCGCCATCAGCGACATAGGCCGTAGTGCCCACAACTACCACGCTGTCAGCGGAGCCGGGTGTGTCATAGGAGCCGAGGAGGGTGGGTGCTGTGGGATCGGTGACATCAATGATCAGAAGCCCTGATTCATCATCAGCCACATAGGCCGTGGTACCGGCGATGGCGAGGCCGAGGGCGTATTCGGGTGTATCGTACGAGCCGAGAAGTGTGGGTGATGCCGGGTTGCTGATATCCATGATCTGAAGGCCCGAGTTGCCATCCGCTACATAAATTGTGGTATCCACTATGACTACACCGCGAGCCCAATCAGGCGTGTCGTATGAGCCGAGAATACCTCCAAGCTGGCACAAGACCCCATCGGCTTTGGCTGGGGAGGTGGTGATTGATGTCAGGCTGAGGGCGAGTAGGATGACCGAAGTATAAAATGCTTGAAAGCTTGTGGTGCGATGGTGGTTCTTCATTGGGATGAGTTCCAGTCATTAGGGATATGCATATAAGTTGAAGTATGTTATCACATGGTTCGATCGGGCACAAGTGTAATTCGAGCAAAAGGCCTTCAGATGTGCTTGGGCGTGCATCTGAGGCGTTTGGTGATTTGTGTTCGTTTGTGTGATTTTCGGTCGAATGAGCCTGGAGGGACTCGAACCCTCATGGGTTTTACCCCGGCGGATTTTAAGTCCGCTGCGTCTACCAATTCCGCCACAGGCTCGTGGTGCGATTTCCTGATTTGGGAAATCGTGCTGGGATTCTATCCTATTTGTAGCCGTAGGGAGCACCGGGTGAACAATTCATCTGTTGACGGTGTATCTGTGGTAGATTCGGGTAGAAATGTGGAATTATCCGGACGGAGTCAAAGTCTGGGGTGGCAATCTTCGATGGAGAGGCAAGAATGAGTCAGGTCGTTTTCGCAGATCCAAAATCAGATACACACACGAGAAGTTTCGCAAGGGAGCAACGCCATGTCAACGGGTGATCCTCACGGAGAAGCGGTGGCTGCATCGTCAAGATGGCAGTCTTTGAGCGCAGGACGCGATTCGTCCCCTAAACGAATCGACGAGTTTTATGCCTGCGATGTGTTCGATCAGCGCAAGATGCGCGAGCGGCTGCCTAAGAACACTTTTCAGGCGATCATCAAGACCATTGAAAGCAATAGTAAGTTCTCGACAGACGACGCTGAGGTTATTGCGACGGCGATGAAGGATTGGGCGGTCGAACGCGGGGCGACGCATTACACGCATTGGTTCCAGCCTATGACTGGGCTGACGGCGGAGAAGCACGATTCGCTCGTCACGCCTGATGGCAACGGCGGGGTGATGTATCGCTTATCAGGATCGAACCTGATCCAGGGCGAACCAGACGCGTCGAGTTTTCCTTCGGGTGGGTTGCGTGCGACCTTTGAAGCTCGTGGGTATACCGCGTGGGACCCGACTTCGCCGGCGTTTATTGTGCGGGGGAAGAACTACGCGACGCTGTGTATCCCGACGGCGTTTGTGAGTTGGAACGGCGAGGCGCTTGATAAGAAGACGCCTTTGTTGCGGTCTATTGATGCGCTCGAAAAACAGGCAATGCGGATTCTCAAAATATTTGGGACCGACTTTGGCGTGAACTCTGTGGGCTCGACGCTTGGGGCTGAGCAGGAGTATTTTTTAGTCGATCGCAACTTGTACTTTGCGCGACCGGATTTGGTGAGCTGTGGGCGGACGCTCTTCGGGCTTGTGCCGCCCAAGCATCAGCAGCTCGATGATCATTACTTTGGTTCCATCCCGCCACGCGTCAATGCGTTTATGGCCGAGTTCGAGGAAGAACTCTTTCGGCTCGGTGTGCCTGTGCAGACGCGTCACAATGAAGTCGCGCCTGGGCAGTATGAAATTGCGCCGTTGTTTGAGTCGACGAATATCGCATGTGATCATCAGGCGATCTTGATGGAAACGCTCAAGAAGGTCGCTGGGCGATTTGGTTTCTTTGCGTGCTTGCATGAGAAACCATTTGCAGGTGTGAATGGTTCGGGCAAGCACAACAACTGGGCGCTCTCGACCGATACCGGCGTGAACCTGCTTGATCCGCAGGACGAAACACACACCAACACGCAGTTCATGACCTTCTTGTGCGCGGTGATTCGTGCGGTGCATATCCATGGCGATCTGCTCCGGGCGACGATCGCGGGCGCGTCGAACGACCATCGGCTCGGTGCCAACGAAGCGCCGCCCGCGATTATCTCGATCTTCCTTGGAGATATGCTGACGGACTTGATCGATCAGCTTGAATCCGGCAAACCTAATCGGACACTCAAAGGCGGCGAACTTGATCTCGGTGCCCGTACATTGCCTGCGCTCAAACGCGACTCGGGCGATCGCAACCGGACAAGCCCGTTTGCGTTCACTGGAAATCGGTTCGAGTTTCGTGCGGTTGGTTCAACCGCTTCTGTTGCATGGCCAAACACCGTGATCAATACGATTGTGGCGGAGAGCTTGGACTTTATTGCGACGAATGTCGAGAAGTCATTGAGTGAAGACGCCAAGCCCGAGAAGCGGGATCAAGTGGTTCGCAAGGTGCTTCAAGGGTTGATCAAAGAACATAAGGCGATTATCTTTAATGGTGATAACTATGCTGCGGACTGGCAGGATGAGGCTGCCAAGCGTGGATTGCCAAACTTGAAGACGACTGCGGACGCACTCCCAGCGTTGCAGAGTTCGAAGGTGAAGACACTCTTTAAGAAGTACAAGGTGCTTTCAAATACTGAACTCGAGAGCCGATCGGAGATCTTTGCTGAGAAGTACATCACTGAGATTTCGATCGAAGCCGAGCAGATGGCGTCGATGGCGCGGACGATGATCATGCCGGCAGCGATTAAACACCAGCGGAATATCGCGGAGGCCGTGGGGGCGACCGAGGGCGTCGGGGTCGATTCAAGCGTTTTACGCGGTGAGTTAGAGGACTTTGTCGAGATGGTCTGCGTGTTGAAGGATCGCATTGAGTCGCTCGAAGAGGTCCGAATAATTGCCGACGGGCAGACGATGATGCAATGCGAATATTGCCGAGATCAGATCGTGCCTGCGATGGAGTCGCTTCGTGAGATTGGCGATCAACTCGAAGCCCATGTCGAGGCGGAGCTTTGGCCGATGCCTGTGTATAGCCAGTTGTTAACACTGCGATAGAGGAAGCGTTTTTAAGGTAGACGAGAGAAAAGCCACCGTAATCGGGTGGTTTTTTATCGTGGAGACATGCCATGAAACAACATTCTTGGTTTATTTTGCTTGGTAGAGTGGTTGATTTGCGAAATTCCTGTACAGCCACAAAAGTCGGAGGCGTGGAGCGTCGATCTTTGATTCGATACCTACCAACATCAGGAAATGTCCAAAGGACATTGAAACGGAGCCAGCATCATGAGCAAGGAAAAAGGAAAGTTCAACTTCTCGTTTGGACTATCAACAAAGATCATCGCGGTGACATTCACCATTCTCGTGGCGGTCGTCGCGGTCAACTATGTCGTGTTCTTGAAGGGCTATCGCACCGATATGGAACAGTCATACATCGGGCGTGCGTCGGCGTTTACTGCGGTTGCTGATGCGGCCAAGAATGCTGCATCAACCAAGTTTATCAATGGTGAAATCAATACCGAGGATCTTCTTGAGAAAGCATACGAGCAGATCGACAACGGCACGCACTACTCGGACACGCGTTACTACGCGTCTGTACCCGTCGTTGTAGGATGGGACGCTGGGCTTGCAGCTGCTGAAAAAGAAAACATTGATTTTACGGTTGTGTCTCTTGAAGCACGCAACCCAGACAATGCACCGATTGCTGGCGGATTCCGTGATGAAATGATTCACGACTTGACCACACAGTATAAAGCGAATGGCGAGACAGTGATGTCCCGTATCAATGAAGAAACAAACACGCTCCACTACATGCGTGCGATCACCCTCGACGAATCATGCATGGCCTGTCATGGAGATCCTGCGATTTATGACGAGCGTGACGAAAACGGCAAGTTCGATGGCAAGGATGCGCTCGGGTTCCGGTTCGAAAGCTGGACACCCGGATATATGCACGGTGCATACGAAGTGCAGATGCCATTGGGCCCACTGGATGCGAGTGTCACCGGGTTCTTTACCAAGGGCATGACATGGACGATYCCGATYGTSATTATCWCCTTYGGYGGYTTYATGATCYTSATGCGTARRYTSCTCGCMAACCCAYTSGCWCAGGTCGTTGARATCATGAAGGTWGCAGGCGARGGCGAYYTGASCCARCGYYTKGAGCTYSATCGTTCMGATGAAATGGGCGTGCTCGCAACTTGGTTTAATACATTGCTTGACAACCTTTCGAACATGGTGAGTGAAGTTCGTGGTGCATCACAGGCTGTAGCCTCGGCATCAACCCAGATCGCAGCATCGGCTGACGAGATGGCGAACGGTCTTCAGGAACAAGAAACCCAGACCCAGCAGGTTGCTGCTGCGGTTGAAGAGCTGAGCCAGTCGGTTGCTGAAGTAGCAGCCAAGTCTTCAGATGCGACCAAGTCATCGGAAGAAAGCCAGCACCTCGCCGAAGAGGGTGGTGCGGTCGTTCGTTCAACTGTTGAAGAGATGGAAGGCATCGCTACAGAAGTGAATGCTTCAGCCAAGACCATCAACGCACTCGGTGAGCAGAGCGAAAAGATTGGCGAGATTATTGCAGTCATTAATGACATCGCAGATCAGACCAACCTGCTCGCACTCAACGCAGCGATCGAAGCTGCTCGTGCTGGTGAGCATGGGCGTGGGTTTGCGGTTGTTGCCGACGAGGTTCGTAAGCTCGCAGAGCGTACAACTCAGGCAACCGAAGAAGTCTCGTCGAGTATCCGCGGGATTCAGGGCGAAACCATCTCGGCGGTTGCTCAGATCGAAGCCGGTTCAGAACGCGTTGGCAAGGGTGTAGATCTTGCAAGCCAGGCTGGTACATCACTCGAAGCGATCGTTGTTGGTTGCCAGAGTGTCCAGGGCATGGTTCAGGATATCGCAGCAGCTGCCAACGAGCAGGCTTCGGCATCTGATGAGATCGCTCGTGCGATCGAAGGTATCTCCAGCGTGACTCGTCAATCGAGTGAAGGTGCCGGCCAGGCATCACAGGCTGCGGGCGATCTTGCTCATCAGGCTGAGCAGTTGATGAACTTGGTAGGTAAGTTCAAGGTCGACTAAATGAGAAAAGACTCAGATCCTGACTGAGTCATTATCAGACTCCACAATGCCCGTCGGCTTCGGCGGGCATTTTTATGCGCGTACGGTTTTGTATCTACTTATATATGCAAGAGATGTCATCGTATTTGATCGTGATGGATATCGGGCGTTGGTGACGGTTTTGTTGACCTATCTCAACTCTCTTCTCTTGCTTTGCTCGTTTGGAACGAAACTCAAATTGACAATGTATACACACGCACTGCGCGTTGTCTTTCGGAGGATTCAGAGCCATGCTACTTCACACAAATCATCACGCTGCACTTCTTGGAGCGATCACATTGGTTGCCGGCCTATCGACATCGCTCGCGTTTGGCGAAGAGACCGAGAAAGCCGATGCCCAGACGCCAGTTCTCAAACTCGTCGATATGGAAGAATCCAAGGCAAGTGATATTGAGCAGAAAGAAGGCATGGTTGCAGTACGCATTTCTATGCCCGATGGGCGAGTCATTGTTCGGTATGAACGGGCGCAAGCACGATCGGCTCGGCAATCGTCAGCGAGTATGTTCTCGGTTTCTAAGCGGCTTGCTGATGGATCGCGGATGAGTTATGCTCGACATGGCTTTGGGAGTAGTGCGAGTTCTTCGTCACATCGTTTAGCAGGATCGGCATCAAGCAGTGGGGGTGGCGGGTCGAGCGCGAGCTTTGGGAGTTCAAAGAGTAGCGGCGGGGTGAGTTCAAGTGGGAGTTATTCCAGCGGCGGCGGTGGCGGCGGATCGAGCAGCAGTG
>NVSM01000070.1 GCA_002401225.1 bacterium | reverse complement strand
CTCCACTGGCTCCCAGCAGTGCAATTTCGATAGGTTGCGTGACGAGTGTCTCGACTTCTTCGGTCGCGAGACCGGGGCATTCGGTAATGATGATGACGCGAGGACGGTCGAGGTCGGGGAAGACATCGATCGGCATCTGCGTGCCCAGATACGAACCATAAATTAGCATCGCCAGGCTGATCATAACAACCAGCAAGCGATAACGAAGAGCGAATCTAATAACAGCGTTAAACATTTTTGTCTTCCTCAGTGCGAAGCGTGAACGGTACCATCCGCGTGAACGTGAACGTCGGCACGCATGCCGCTGGCGGCTTGGGCCTTGAGAACTCGATTAAGTGATGCCGCCGCGTTCTGTGCAAGATACAGGCCGGTCGTCACACTTCCATCGTTAGCCAGTACGATGTTCAACCGATCTTCATGCAGCACATGCACTGCAATGCGGTTGAAGAGGTCGCCGTTTTGTTGAAACACATACGCTTCCGGTCCTTCGCGAACAACAGCCGCAGCCGGAAGCACCAATACGTTGTTGAGTTCCTCAACAGGAATGTGCAATCGGACACGCTGGCCGGGCCGAAATCTCCACACAACGAATGTCTCATCGCTTTTTTTATAAGAACGTGACTGGTTCAACAGTGGTATGAAAAAGCCAAAGGTCCTGCTCTTGGCGTCAATGGCGTTGGAGAGGTGACGAATTTCAAACTTCTGTGACAGGACTGGCCAGTGTGTCGGATCATCTTCCGCGAACTCAACGACGATCCCCCAGCCGTTCTGTGCGATGGCGAGATCGTTTTTGTGGAGTCCGATCTCGACGACATCAGCTCCGCCGCGTAAGCCTTGGAGGATGTTTTTAATCGAGTGTGAGAGCGACGCGACGGTTTCGCCGATGGCAGCCATTCTTTCGGAGTTGACGCGTTTGAGGTGTTCGTCTGCGTTGGCCAGCGCGAGCCCAGTGTGTTGTCCGACAGCGTTGAGCAGGGCGAGTTGTTCGCGGATGAAGGCGTGGTTCTGGGTGGAGGAATCGATATAGATCGCGCCGAAGAAATGATCGCCGAAGACGATCGGTGAGCAGAGCGCGCTTCGGATTTGGTATTTTTGGACCGAATCACCCGCAGCGAATCTTGGATCGGTCATCGCGTTTGTCGAGAGTACCCCTTCGCCGATCATCGCGGCGTTGAGGATGGTGCGTGAGACATGGATGGTTTGTACTTCTTCGGGTTTAGGCTCGTTGGCGTATCGGATGACGCCAGGGACCATCTGATCTTCGTCGGTTGCACCCGGGATCATAATGACGCCTCGCTCGGGCTTGAACTCGTTGAATACGAGATCCATGACCGCTTCGAGCAGTTCGCGGTTGTTCATGATGCGCGCGGTGATGGCGGTGAGTGTGTAGATAACTCGAAGGTGATCGACCGCTGCTTCTGCTGATTGTGCATCTCCTGATTGTGCGTCATCGGAGATTTCTGGGCCGATGTATGAATCGCTTGGTGTGATGATTCTTGCTTCGACTTCTGTTTCGAGATCGAAATCATCGGTGATGAGTACGGTTGGTTTTTTGATTGTTTGATCTACATCACCAAAGAGCAGCACGGTTGCGCCTACGCGGATCTGGTCACCTTCTTCGAGTCTGATTCGGTTAATGATTGCGACGCCGTTGACGATGGTTCCGTTTTGAGATTTGAGATCGGAGAGGTACCAGATATCACCATTGGGTGTGAGTTCTGAGTGTCTGCGCGAGACGGTGTTGTCGGTGATCGGGAGCGCTTCGGAAGATCTGCCAATCAGCTGAGGCTCGTCTGTAGGGAGGACGAAGGATTTGCCTTCGTCTGGGCCTTCGATGACGGTGAGTCTTGGCATGGGGGCTCCGGTGCGTCGCGTGGCAGTGATGGGTCGCTTGTAAGTACACAGTATCATAGTTGCTTTGGATGCCCGCTGTTTAGTGGGGGCGGGATTGTTTGCTGGTGAGGTATCTTTATGTGTAGCCAATGGCGAAAGGAGCTGTTGGCAGATCCTGTGATGTCCGCTGCGTGCTTTGGCGGGCTGGGATGATCACTTACACGCTTATCTATAAAGGGAGAGCAAAAATGAATCGGATACAGAAAACATCAGCAGCGATCGCGCTGCTTGGAGCATGTGCGGGCTTGGTCAACGCGGAGACCTTTGTGGTCGAGCTTGATGGGCCTTCGTTTGTGTACAACGGGTTTACGGATATGAATATCGAGCTGTTTGTCGCTGTGGGCGATACGGTCCGATGGGAGTGGACCTCTGGGTTCCACAATGTGGTCAACGGGTTCCCAGGAGATCCTGACGAGAACACGCTTTTTAACTCTGGAGCACCAACGAGCGATCCTTTGACCTTCTTTGAATACACATTTGATGACGCAGGCGTGTTTGGATATCACTGCGAGGTGCATGAAGATATCGGGATGATCTCGTTTGTGACAGTGGTTCCTGCGCCTTCGACGATGATGGCGTTGGCTCCTGTTGGGTTGATGCTGACGCGTCGGCGACGATAAAACCGGGATTAGATTGAGMMRTYRCGCKCGNNTNNSCTGTGCTNYWKTMCWGNYYGGSGYGNKYKTTTTCATGGTGTTTGGGGTGTGGGATCGTGCTATTGTTGAGCTATGGCGAAGAAGGCTGGTTCATCTCGGGCACCTAATGCGGAAGATCGCATCGTTGTTTTGATCGGCAAGGAGCTTTTCTTGCGGAGCCAGTACACGAGCATGCTTCGGGCATCGTTGGAAAAGGTGCATGGCGAGATCGAGACCTTTCAGTTTAGTGGCGAATCAACCGAGCCTGCGATGGTGCTTGACGAATGCCGATCGTTTGGGTTGATGGCCAGTCATAAGCTGGTGATTGTGGACGATGCGGATCAGTTTGTGCGAGCGGATACGCGCCCGATGATCGAGCGATACGCCCAGAACCCGAGCGAGCAAGCAACGCTTGTCTTGCGAGGCGGGAAATGGAACAAGGGCAAGCTCGACGATGAGATCTCCAAGGTTGGGTTGATCCTCAAATGTGACTCGGTCGACGAGGGCACCGCGATGCGCTGGACGCAGGCGCGGGCGAGCAAGGCGTATGAATCAACGATTGATGCCGGTTCGGCGAGTGCGCTTGTTGAGCGATTGGGGACGGATCTTGGTCGGATCGATACAGAACTGAGCAAGCTGGCGACAGCTGCGGGCAAGGGCAATGCGATTACACCCGAGCTGATTAAGGAACTGGTGGGGATGACCCGCGAGGATGATGTGTGGGCGATTCAGTCCTATTTGCTCTGCGGCGACGCATCAAAGACATTGCACGAACTCAAGGTAATCATGAACAACTCCGGGCGTGGGACGCATGTGCCCGTATCGTTTGCGTGTACAGATCTGGCTCGGAAGCTTTTGGGGATCGCAGAGGGGATGAATCAGGGGATTAATCCSMAYACGCTSGCCAAGGAYATGAAGCTGTGGGGKSCGAGCCGAGAYCCGATTATGMAYACRGCGAGRARGATYGGSYCGATGCGGGCWCGGAARCTSTTTGATGAGTGTATCGCRGCGGATATGGCGCTCAAGAGYTCKRYGGGGACGCCRATGCGGACATTRGAGATGCTGGCGATGTCGTTTGCGAGGCTCTCGCGGTAGTTTTGGATGAGAATCGATCGATTGGTCGATATATAAATGATAGCGATCTGAGGCTGGAAGCCCAGTGGGGAAGATGAGCAGGAGGCTCGACGCGTGCAAAGAACACAAAGAACACACAGAACATTGGATGTATGGACCGTTCGACTCTCAGCTGGGGCTTTGGCTTTGGGTGCGGGGTTGTGTATGTCGATTGCAGGGTGTGAGTCTGTGCCTAGGCGGAACCCGGTATCGACCAATGAGCCTGTGAATACTGGGCTTGGTGCGATTGGTGGCGCGGGCAGGGGTGATGGTGGGATGGCGTTGCCCGCTCAAGGCGAGTTGATTGAAGAGGGCAGGCAGTTTGGGACGGTGAGCGATCAGATTGCTGAGTCTGCTCGTCAGCTCAATGTGTACTTTGCCAACATGGAGATCGATGGGGTTGATCCTGTTAATCCAGAAACGCATGTGCGGATGCCAATGGGAGGCGAGTCAGCAACACAAGGCGCTGTCACTCAAGTTCCTGTCACCGAAGTCACGCAGGTTCCAGTTGAAGAGCCAATGCAGCAGGCTGTTGAGCCTGCTTTAGATGATGGAAGCGTGCGCGTATCACTTTTGAGTGGGTCGGGCGATTCGCAAGCGACAGAGCCAGCAGAGGATATTCAAGTTGAAGAAGCCAAGCCGATCGCGGTCGATCCGTATGTGCGCAAGGAAGAGCTTGCCCGTGAGTTGGCAGAGATTTTGACATCGTTGGCGTCGACGAGTGATGATCCAGGCTCGGCCGCGTTGGCGTTGGCCGGGCTCGAGATGTTGCTGCCTGCCGATACTGATTCATTGGTCGATGAGGGTGTGCTTTCTGATGGAGAGCGGGCATCGCTCGATGCAGCACGGGCATTTTTACGCACGATGAGTTCGGAAGAGGGTTCGATCGCAAGCCCGGGCGAGGTCGCGACCGGGCTTGAAGTGATTCAGGCGCAGCTAGGTAAGTGGGCGGGGTTGACGATTAAGAAGGCTGCGTTGTGTACACAGGTCGATGGGTATGGGCGGTATGAGACTTTCCCGTCGTATCGGTTTATTGCAGGACGCGCGCAGCAGGCGATTGTGTATGTTGAACTTGAGCGGTTTGCTCAGCGCGAGTCCGTTGGTCCTGATGGGCAGGCGCGGTTTGAGACGAAGTTTTCGCAGCGTTTAGAGCTGTATCATGTGGCGGATGATCTCAATACCTGGAACCGGGCAGCCGACACGGTGGGAGATGTGACACGGAATCGGCTTCGGGATTATTACTTGATTAATCAGATTACGCTGCCCGCGAATCTTGGGGTTGGGCGATATCACCTCAAAGTGGTGACACGCGATTTGATCGGCGAAAAGGTTGCCGAGTCGATCATCCCGATCGAGATCGTGCTGCGGTAGAGTTTGGGTTGATAGGGGGCTGAGATAAGGACCAGTCTCAAAACGGACAGCAGCCCTGAGACCTACCTCTCTCCACAAAAGAGTCTCAAAGCTGCCGTCGCTGAGCGTCGAGCGTACTGAAAATGAGAAGTAAACGCAACTGTTCTCAGGCGGATTCATCGGAAAACAATGGTTAATTGTGGACGAAGAAGTTTTGGCCAATATTCACCATGAGAAATCGTTGAAACCGGGCTTCTTGGTGGTTTAGGTAGTTTATCCTAAGTGGAATTTATTTCCATTCTGGTGTGTAGGCTGATTTTCGGCAGGTCAGATTGTGAACAACTTTTTTCAGGAACCCGAACGAGACTAGAATACCCAGCTATGTGTGCGATGAATACCCCACAAAATCGAAAAGGTCCGAGCAGTGCGTACCCGGCAGCGGTGCGCGAGCTTATTGAGCAGCTCGCCAAGCTGCCCGGGATCGGAACGCGCTCAGCAGAGCGGCTGGCGTTTCATGTGTTGAAATCAGACATGGAATCAGCGATGGCGCTTTCGAGTGCGATCGCTGCGGTGAAGGAGACGGTTCGCCATTGCCGGGTGTGCTTTAATCTGTGCGATGGGGACATGTGTTCGATCTGTAGCGATCCTCAGCGCGATCACAGCGTGGTGTTGGTGGTCGAACAGCCCAAAGATCTGATCGCGTTGGAACAGACGGGGATGTATCGCGGATTGTACCATGTGTTGATGGGTCGATTGTCGCCTTTGGACGGGATCGGTCCTGAGGACCTGACGGTTTCACACCTGTTCGATCGGGTCCGAAAGAGTGCCAATGCTGAGGATCGCAAACCGATTGGCGAAGTGGTGCTGGGATTGAATCCAACAGTCGAAGGCGACGGCACGGCGTTGTATCTGGCATCGGAACTTAAAGGAATGTCGGTGTTGGTGAGTCGATTGGCGCGTGGGTTGCCCAGCGGCGGTTCGCTCGAATATGCCAATAAGGCGGTGCTGGCGGATGCGATTCTCGGTCGTCAGKCGATGSRRTARGYKSKNGATTKRMSRRWTYGAKSGRASWTGCAACCGGAATGGGTGCAGATTGGCCGATTAATAGTGATAGTACAGCATTGAAGGACAGCTTTGAAGGAACAAGAGCCGACGGTCGGCGGGTTGAGTGATTGAGTATGCGTTTCCAAACCTCACAACAGATGAAGCTCGGCCAGCAGATGAAGCTGGCACCGCGGATGATCCAGTCGATGGAGATTTTGCAGATGCCGCTCGCCGAGTTGTGTGAACGCATCGAGCAAGAACTCGAATCAAACCCGACGATCGAGCTGACCGAGATCGATCCGTCGCTTGAGGATCGTTCGGAAGAATCTACTTCGACTGCTGATCAAGAACTCAATATTGACCCTGAGAGCGCATCAGACTTTGCTCGGCTTGATGACTACACCAACGCGAATCCCGACGCAGCCGAGAATACCTATTCTGATTCGAAGATGAAGCGGGACTTTGATGATCTGCCAAGGTCACGGGCGCAGGCGGGCGAGCGCGATGCGAAGATGGACGCGATGGCGTCGGCTCCAGCAAGGGCAGCGTCGTTGACAGATCAGCTTTTGGGTCAGTGGTCGTTAACAGATGTCGACGAGCGGATCAAGGTGATGGGCGAGGTATTGATCAATAGCCTTGATGAGGATGGGTATCTGCGGGCTTCGTTTGAGGAGATTGCGGATCGCTCGCCGATGTTGGTGAGTGAGCTTGATCCCAGCGATGCGGATTGGGAGTTGTCGCTTCAGGCGGTGCAGCTTTTGCTCGAGCCTGCGGGTGTTGGAGCGCGCGATGCGAAGGAATGTTTGTTGATTCAGATCGATGTACTCGCCGATCGGCTCGGCGAAGAGCGCGATGATGAGATCACGGTGACGAGCGAAGCGATCGAGATCGCAACACGCTTGGTTGCCGAGTTCTTCGAAGAGCTGATGAAAAACAAGTTGCCTAAGGTGGCAGCCAAGTCTGGGTACGATCTCGATGAGATCAACATAGGGATTGGTTTGCTGCGTCGGCTGAGTCTCTCGCCGGCGCGTCGATTGGTGACTGATGCTCCCTCGGTCGTTATCCCCGACGGCATCGTTGAGTATGACGAAGAGAATGATCGGTACTTCGCATACTTGAGCGATGGGCGGATCCCTGATGTGCAGATCAACAAGGAATATGCGAGGATGTCGGCGGATAAATCAGTGCCCGATACGGATCGAACTTTCCTCAAGAAGAACCTATCGAATGCACAATGGCTGATCGATGCGGTTGGGCAACGCAGGCATACATTGCTCCGCGTGATTAATGCGGTGGTTGACGAGCAGCGGGACTACTTTGATTATGGTCCTGAGTCATTGAAGCCATTGCCGATGAAAACGATCGCGGATCGTTTGGGGATTCATGTCGCGACGGTGTCGCGTGCGGTCAGTGAGAAATACATCATGACACCTCGCGGCGTAGTGGCGTTGCGTGGTTTTTTCTCGGGCGGTTTGGCGACGGATTCGGGCGAGGATGTTTCTTCGAACTCTGTGAAGGCAACGATTCAAGATTTGATTGCGGGCGAGGATAAGAGCAAGCCGTACTCTGATGAGGCGGTCGTGAAGCTGCTCAAAGAGCGCGGGATCGAGATTGCGCGTCGGACGGTTGCGAAGTATCGCGAGCAACTCGGCGTACTCTCGAGTTCAAAGCGCAAGCGCTTGTTCTGACCCCTGAGCGTTGCGGGTGATGGCGATGGGGGCAGTGCGCAACGGGCCCGGCCGGTCTCCCCGGTGGGCGATTCGGACACATCCGTCAGGTCTGAATCAGTCAGCTTCTGGGTCTGGGCCTGCTCGCGTTCCCGGCTGGCATCGACAATTTTTTCAGACTTTCTTTCGTCTCTTCGCTTACGACCACGGTCTCCGCATCTTCGAGG
>NVSM01000014.1 GCA_002401225.1 bacterium | reverse complement strand
CCCCCTCCGTCCGCTTCGCGGCCACCTCCCCCGGAGGCCCGGGGGAGGCGAAAGAGGGGATGGGTTTAGTTGGCGTTGTTTCCGTGGGTTCTTGTGAGCAGCAGGTCTTTCCAATGCATTTCTCTTGTGACAACATCGTTTTCGGAGGCGTTTGAATCGGCGGTTTCTAGGATTCCGTATTGGAAGTTTTTCGCGTACTGAGCCCCTTGAACTTTGAGCAAGGCTTTGAGTTCTTTGTTCCCGCCGTGTCCTGATTTGGCATACTGGCACCATCTYCCCCAGATGCCATGTTCGCCGGTGGCGCTTCCGATGTAGAGTTTTCCTGTTTGTCGATCGGCGATAACATAGACGCCTGAGATACTTGAGAGGGCACTTTTCCATGTGCTGCTCTGCTGGCGGACGATGATATCTAGCTCTTGCTTGGTGAGTTTGGTCTGCGTGTATCCGGGGAACTCTGCGACTTCTAGCCTTTGAGCAAGAATCTCTGCAACATGAAGGTCGTCGAGCCAGTTATTCGCGAGGAGGTAGCTGGTTCTTCCGGGGCGTTGGAAGTCGATGAYRAGKCGGCCRCAKAGTTCGTTGGTTGRTTTTCTTCTKCTNAAGTTGTATCGAAAGCATTTGTTTTTTCCTCTGGGCTTGCAACCCAAGGAATCATGCACGCCGGCGAAGAGCCAGCGATTTTTTGCTGGCATTGAGATGAGTGAGACTACATACTTTCGTTTGAAGTTTTCTTTCGTTTGAAACTCTTGCCATTGGTCGAACTCGCCGGCGAGGTAGACATCGAGTGGGTTCTCTTTGCCGGCTGAAACTGCAAGGTGAATTTTACAATCCTCTGGGGTCACTTGATCATCAAGTAGCTGAATAAGTTGGAATAACTTCATGTTCGATATCCTCAGTATGCATGGCAGTAGATTAAACTATACACATAAGAGCACTACTGCGCCGGGGACGGCGAGTAGTGGCACCCGGATAAGAAAGAGCTCAGAGAAGACCCCCTCCGWCACGCTGCGCGTGCCACCTCCCCCGGAGGCCCGGGGGAGGCGAAAGTAAGGACAGGTTAGTCGGTGGTAATCATCCATTCCATGATGCTCGACATGGGTTGTTTTTGTACGCCGAGTTGGCGGAGCATGTTGTAGCATTGGGCGCGGTGGTGCATGGAGTGGGTCATGACATGGGTGAGGATGCCGCCGGCGGTGAAGGTGTAGGTTTGGTCAGCACGCTCGCGGGTGATGATGGTATCGAATGGCTTTGCGAGGGCGGCTTGTTCGAAGGCTGATGATGTTGGATCGTGGAGTTCGATGATTTGGTCAAGGGTGTGAGGCTGTTCTTCGAGTCGTGGTCGGGATGGGGTTTGGTTGAGGACATCGGTCCAGCCGTGCATGGCGCCGAGGTTGTGGAGGAGGTTGGTATTGAGTGAGCCGGTGCCCATTTCGAAGGGTTGGTTGAGTTGGTCGGGGGTGAGTGCTTTGCAGGCGGTGTAGAGGTGTTGGTTGGCCCAGCGGTCGTGGGCGACGAGGACGGCGGATGGGGCTGACGGTTGACCGGTTGGTTGCATGGGTTGCTCCTGTTGTTGATCGGAGTGTATCAGATTTTGTGGGGACTGAGGGAGAGAAGATAAGAAGACCCCCTCCGTCCGCGAAGACGCGGACACCTCCCTCGGAGGCCCGGGGGAGGCGAAAGAGAGTGAGGCAAAGGAAGGAAGAAAGGAAGGATACATGATTGAGGGTTGTGGGCAAAAATGAACCGACCCGGGCAACGCGCCCGAGTGGTTCGAGAGGAAACGGATGTATTGTGAAAACGCCTTGCCGGAGGGGCTGCCTGGGGAGAGGCAGGACCGGATGAATACCGGCAAGGCGTCTAGAGGGATTCGTGAATGGTGTTCTTGCGAACAGTTTTGGGATTAGCTGGTGACGAAGCCTGCGGTTGCGCCGCCGCCTACGGTGAGGGAGTGGCCGGTGATGTAGCTGGCTTGATCGGAGGCGAGGAAGAGGACGGATGGTGCGACTTCGTCGGTGGTGCCGGGTCTTCCTTGGGGGACGATTCCGTTGAAGCCGTCGGTGTTACCTCCGGTTGCATTTTCGAGCAAGGGCGTAATGATCGGCCCGGGCGCGACGGCGTTGATGCGGATGTTGTCTTTGGCGACTTCGAGCGAGACTGATTTGGTGAGGCCTTCGACTGCGAACTTGGAGGCGACATAGGTGCTCATGCCGGCGACGCCGCGGGTGCCCAGGACTGATGAGGTATTGATGATTGAGCCGCCGCCRCGTTTGCGGAGTGCGGGGATTTGGGCGCGGAGTGCATTCCAGACGCCTCGGACATTGGTATCGAAGATGGTGTCGTAGGCTTCGCTTTCGATATCGACGATGTGACCGGACTGGCCATCGGTTCCGGCGTTGTTGAAGGCGATATCGAGCCCGCCGAACTTGGAGACTGCGAGATCTACAAGTGCTTGGGCTTGGGTTGCATCGGTGACATCTGTTTTGAGGAAGACTGCGCGGCCGCCGTTGTCTCGGATTCGTTGTGCGACGGCTTCTCCTTTTTCTTGTCGGCGTGCGCCGAGGACGACTGATGCGCCGGCTTTGGCGAATGCGATGGCGGTTGTTTCGCCGATGCCTGAGGATGCTCCGGTGATGATGGCGACTTTATTTTCGAGGAGTTGTGATTGTGTCATGTAATGATTCCTTTGTTGCTTGTGAAACAGATATTTGGCTAAGCCGTGTCTGACGGCTCGCATTTTGAGTCTTTTCGGCTCCCCCGGAGGCCCGGGGGAGGCGGTAAGAGGGTGTTTTTGTGTGAGAAAACTAGCCGTCAGATACGGCCTAGACAGCTGCGGTTTCAGGTGTCCATTCAAGGGGCTTGAATGCATCGTCGATGTCTGTGCCGGTGATGTGGTTGCCGTAGTTGGTGAGTGTTTTTACGGTGATGAAGAAGACGACATCGAGTGCGGACTGGCGGGTGTAGCCGGCGTTGATGAATGTGTTGAACTGTTCTTCTGTGAGGTGTCCGCGTTGCTCAACCATTTGCGCCGCGAACTGTCGGAGGGATTCGAGTTTGGAATCTTTGAGTGGTTGGGAGTTGCGGAGTGCATCGTCGAGTGCATCGTCAACGCCGCCGTTGCGGGCGATGGTTGAATGTGCGGGAACACAGTAATGGCATTGGTTGATTACATTGATCGTTTGGAGGATGACATGCGATTCGATGGTGTCGAATGATGTGTCGTCAAACTTTGCGTAGAGGGCGAGCATGGCGGATGCGAGGGTTGGGGATTGGGAGAATGCGTTGACGATGTTGGGGACGAATCCGAAGCCTTGGGTTGCTTGCTCGAAAATTTCCTGCTGGGATTCGTTTGCGTTTGATGGATCGGTGATGGTGTAGCCGTTGATCATTTTGTGTTCCTTTCGTGCCCGGCTTGGGCGATCGTGTTCATTCGGTGCCGAGTTTGTTGGCGTGATGAAGAAAGGAACTGCGATATCTAACCGATTGTTCCGAAATCAGACAAAATATCTGACTATTTGGTTGGTTATTTTGTGATTTGGCGGGATTAGGCCCGGATTTGCTCAATGAGGGTCGAAATCGCAGCTTTGGCGTCGGGTTCGGCGATTGGGGATGAGCCGTAGGTTGCGAGGCCGGCTTGGGTGATTTTGAGGAGCCAGGCGGTTGCGTTGAGGTCGAGATCGGGCTTGAGTTCGCCTGCGGATTTGATTCTTTGGAGGGCTTGGAGGAAGGCCTCTTGGAATCGGGCGCGGACTTGTTCGATGCGTTGTTTGGCTTGTTCATCAACCGCGACCAACGACACCGCGGCTTTGTGCATCAGGCAGCAAGGCGAGCCGGTGCAGGTGTGTTGGTATTCGATAATCATCGAGAAATAGGCTTCGAGCGAGGCGAGGGTGTTGATTGCTGCGATCTTGGTGATCATGGGTTCGACGACGCGTTGGTTGTATGCGTCGAGGGCTTGGAGGTAGAGTTGGTGCTTGTCGCCGAAGGTGTCGTAGAGGGAGAAGCGGTTGATTCCCATGGCGTCGGTGAGGTCTGAGATGCTTGCGGCGTCGAATCCTTTTTCCCAAAAGACACCCATCGCCTTGGCGAGGACGGTATCGGGATCGAATGACTTTGGTCGTGGCATGTGTAAAACTCTTCTATATAGTACACGCCAATGGAAATGGTTTTATTCAAATTCTGGAGATCTATGCCAAGAAGATTGTTACAAATCGAGCTTTGAGGCTTGGATTTACGGAAAAAGTGCGGGGCGTTGGCGGATAGGTTGCGGAATGCGAAATGCTTTATGGGACGGTGACTGCTTTATTGAGCCGGGTCGATGAGTTTCGCAAGAGGAGCGCGACGATGACTTGGTCGCCGGAGTTTACCTTGGTGAAGGCGAACTCTCTTGAGACTTGTTCTCCGGGGGGGATGCCGTTGATTGATCGGCGGATTCTTGCTTCGTTTGGCGCGATCGCGATGATTTCGAAATCTTGGTTGGTGTTGAGTTTGTTGGTGACATGGACGCCGATGATGGTGACGCCGTCGGAACCTTTTCTTGCGGTGAGTCTCATATCGATGCCATCGAGTCCGAGTTCGATTTGTCTTTCGAGGCGCATGAGGGGGTAGTCTTTGTCGGCTTCGAGTTCGATATCGAAGGTGAGTTTTTTGAATCCTGCGATCTCGCCGAGGGAGTAGGCGATTTCGATTGGGATTGCTTTGTCTTGGTTTGGTTCGATCGCGAAGGGGACGACTCTTGGATTGATCTCCCATGAGCGGTCGATCAGTTCGTTATCGTTTGTGTAGCCTCCGGGTTCGACGATGTAGATTTTTCCTCGGATAGCGAAGGGCCAAGGGTTTGAGAGGATGAGTTGGTGATCATGGATTCCTGAGAATGCTTGGAGTGTGTTGGGCGAAAGGTTGATATCGTTGAGGAAGCGGACGAGGTTTGTGTTGACGCCGGTAACGATGATTGGTGATCGTCCGACTTTGATGCGATGGATTGGTAAGCCCAGCGAGCCGACTGCGTCTACGGGGACGATTGTTTTATTGTTGAACACATCGTAACTGGCGACGGGGTTTGTTGAGAGGGGGAGGTTGAGGGTGATTGGTTCGAGCCCGGGCTTGTCGAGCCAAAGGATCATGATTCCTTCGTCGGAGTTGGTTTGATTATTCTTGGGCCCGGCGACGAGCATTTTTACGCCGGGGAGGATATCGAGTTGTTCGATTGCTCTTCTTGTGCCTAGGTGTGTGGCGAGCGTTCGCCAGACGATGAGTTCTGGGGCGGGCATGACTTGGCCGCGTTTTCCTGGCGAGATCCACCATGCGTTGGTGAGTTCGAGATTGAACTGTTCGTTGTCAATCGAGCTTGAGCTTGCTGCCCACCAGAAGGCGATTGCTTTTCTTGCGAGGGCACCGATGGAGGACCAGATTTCGATTCCTGAGATTGTGCCTGGTTGGTGTGTTGGCGAAAGGGCCAAGCCGAGCGATGGCGGGTGATCATGCTTTTCGAGCGTTGGGCTTGTTGCGAGCGTGACCCATTGATCGACGAGGAGTTGCATTGTTTCTTCACTGGTCCCTTGGGTATCAACGAAGAAGAGTTGATGGTTTGATTGGATGATTTCTTGGTCGATTGGGCGATCGATTGCCCAGGGGGTAACGATGATTGGGCCGGGGATGTAGCCTGTGAGTGATTTGTTGATCGCTTCGATTTGGGCGTTGAGTTCTGTGATTGTTTCTTGGGATGGGAGGTCTCCGAAGCGCCAGTTGGAAACGACTTGGCCGTATTGATCGAGCATGCCGCCGGCCCAGCTGATCCACAAGGCGAGTGGCGCTGCGAATGTTGGCATGACTTCTTGTGGGTCTTTGGCGAGGCTTGTTGCGAGTTCTTTGGGGAGTTGGGCGAGAACAATGCTGAGGTTTGTGCCCAAAGCAACGAGTTGATCGACTGCTTGCATCTGGGCTTGTTCTGGGTCGAGCGATTCGGATGTTGATTCGTAGGCCCAGAGTTCGATTGATGCGTTGGTGACGCCGGTGCCTTTGATGAGTGCTGCGGCGGATTTCGCAATTTTCTCGTTGGTGAGTTTGGCATGAATGCCGAACATACCCGAGTTGTTTTCAGAATCGCTTGGCGAGGACCAGATGAAGTCGAGTGTTCGTCGGCCGACGAGTTGGTTGTTTGTTGAGACTTCGAGGACTGCGCGATACCATCCAAGCCCGGGGAGGTTTGGGGTCCAGTTGATTTGTGATCGGCGATCTTTGTTGTCGAGGAGTTCCCGATCGACGAGTTTGCCGTGGACATCGAAGACGCGTGTGCTTGCGATGATGTCGTCGCCGGTGAGATCTCGAACGAGGATTTGGAGTTCTGGTGTTGTTTCGGATTCGACGATGTTTCCGGGGATACCTGTGGTGAGTTCTAGGCGTGGGAGCTGGGCGATGACGAGGTTGTCGAAGGATGCCGAGCCGGTGAAATCTTGATTCCAGACGGTGAATGGATGTTGGAACTGATCGGTGCTTTGTTGTTCTGGTTGGAGGAGTTGGAGTTCGAGCTGGACGAAGGCGGCGTTTGGATAGACGCCTTCGATTTCGACGGCGACTTGTATCCATTGCCCTTGGGTGTTGACGAGCGGGGTTTGGACCTGTGCTTCTTTGATTTCTTCGCCTTGGCGATCGAGGAGTCTTGCGACGACGCGCGCCTTTGCATATTTCACGCCTTGGGTTTTGATGTGTGCGGTGACGATGTAGTCTGCGTTTGGAAAGATATTGATTTCGCCTCGGCGGAGGATAAGGCTTGTCGAGCCGCCGGCGGTTGGGAGCATGGCCGAGCCGATCCCAGCGTAGGCGGGAGATTTGTAGTCGATGATGCCGCCGTTCCAGATTGGGAAACCTGGACGGACGCGCGGGACGGCGGGGTCTTCTTGGGCGCGAATCCAGCCGAGGGGAACGGGGAGGGGGTTGTAGTCTTGTTCTTCGAAATCGAATGCTTTGACGATGCGCCCTGCGGAGAGTGGGCGTTTGCCTCCGGTTTGGGAGGTTGGCGAGTTGTAGTCTTGAGCGAGCGATGAGCAAGCGAACAGGGTGCAGGCAAAGAGCCCGGCGATTGCTCGGGAGTTGAGTGAGGCGTGAATAAAACGATCGCGCAGAGACATTGGTGTATGTATCGGGGTTTGGGGCGGGTTTTGTGCAAATCTGGGCACGAAAACTCTCCTAGAATCGATACAACGAACCATTGGCTATCCCCCACTGCGAGAAACAAGCACATGAGCGAGCACAGCGATCAAGTTAAGCATTCGGCGTATGAGCCTGGGCAGTCTTCGGAGGCGGCGGCGAAAGCGTTTTATGAGGTGGCCGATCAGCGGCGGACGGTGCGGCAGTTTTCGGATCGGGCGGTGTCACGCGAAGTGATCGAGACGATTATCAGGGCGGCGGGGACGGCTCCGTCGGGGGCGCACAAGCAGCCTTGGCGGTTTATTGCGATCTCGAATCCTGAGCTGAAGAAGAAGGTTCGGATGGCGATCGAAAAGGTTGAGGTTGAGTTTTATGAGAAGAAGGCTTCGGATCGTTGGTTGGATGATCTTGAGGAGTTTGAGACTTCGGCGGACAAGTCGTATTTGGATACGGTGCCTTGGATAATTGTGGTGATGGCGCTGCGGACGACGGACGATGGCGGGCAGGTGTATTACCTGAATGAATCGGTCGGGCTGGCGACGGGGCTGCTCTTGACGGCGGCGAATCATGCGGGGTTATCGACGGTGACGCAGACGCCGAGCCCGATGGGATTTTTGCGTGAGTTGTTGGGTCGGCCTGAGAATGAGCGGCCTTGGATGGTGATCCCGGTGGGGTATGCGAGTGATGATTGCACGGTGCCGGATCTTGGGCGGAAATCGCTTGGGGAGATTTCGGTTTTTGAGGAGTGAGTTTGAATCTGGGTGCCCTTACTCGCCGTCTTCGGCGCAGTGAGGTCTTTTGTTTTTTGATTCAACTTCCCAAACCCGACTGATTGGCGGCACAAGGGGGAAGGGGTGGAGCGCCTGGTTTTTGCGCACAGGGGTGGTTGGTGCGGGGGAGAAAAGCACACAGATGGGGTTGTTTGGAGGGGGGGGAGGGTACGCGGAGGTGGCAGAGGGCGCGGAGGACGCAGAGAAGACCCGACTGTGCCGGGGACGGCGAGTCGGGGCACCSSKSMYCSSGRMRAGAAAAAAGGCCCGGTCGCTTGACCGGGCCAGTCATGGTTAGCTCACACATTCCATTAGTGACAATAAGTTATTGGGGGATTGGCCATCAGCCTTTGTTTTCAAATAATGGTTCCCATACGGACTAGTGGCAACGATTACATCTGCCACACTTCCTCCATTTGAAACATAAAACGACCAGCTCCCGGCAAGGATGCCATTAATCGCTTCAGCTTGTGAAATCTTCCAGCCAGAACCGCCCACATGGGTAATCCGTTCATACGGATTGAATCGGTCGTCTTTGTTTATACATCGGATTTGGTATCGATCTGCCATTGTATATCTCCTGATTCCCGAATGGGAACAGTTTGTGTTGATTGATCGCGCCTTCGAGATGAAAACCCGAATAACGCTTGACTTTGTTGTAGAATTGGTCGATAATCTATTCGCGTTGCACTACATTTTAGTGCCTCCCTTCTTAGCGGATTGGTGAATGCGGGACCCTGTTACAGCAGGGTTTTTTAATGCAGAAGGCGAACCCCCTTGCCTATTACTGCGATGATTGAAAATTTTTCAAGGTTGCCATGAGCTTCATTCCATGGGCAAACGAAAGATTAGTCCCTTCGACTTCACATCTATACAACCCTTGCAAGTTTGACGGGACCGCCAAACTTTTATCCCATAAGAGCACAACCTGCTTGTCGTAAAGTACAAAGGCTGCACCAATTTCGATAAGCACATTCTGATTAACGCTCCCGTCACCATTCTCATCTGACACACAGATAAGTGCGGCGTTGCACCGTCGCATTGCTTCCTTGATTTTCTCGGGAACCGGAATCGCTGTTGATTCAGACTCTACAGCAACTTCATACTCGAGCCCGGCAACACCGAGCATCTCTTTTACATTCTCTAGCATTCCACGGTCTTTCCCGTGGGAAATAAACACGCGTGTTTTTTGCTGCTGAGATTCAACATCAATTTTGCTCCGCTGAAGCGATAGATCATTGTCCGTTTGAACATCCACTTCCGCACTCTCATCATCACGGGGCTCATTGTCGTGTTCATTACTAAAACTGGGCCCCACTGATGCGGGTGTCCGCGAGAGCATCACATATTTTTTCCCACTCACATCTTCCAAAATTTGAGCGAACTCTGCATTCGCAAATATCAACTCCGCAAATTCTCCTGTGTGTTCTGCAGGGACATCGAACTCTCTTTCGAGTAYATTCTTAAAAAAATCGTCGCGTGGTAGAGAACTTCCGGAGTAATGTTCCAATATCTTTTTACAAAGTTCTGGCTYWMRMMYTKCATNNCWSSARTYMSCWTWAWTTTTTCTGCATCACTAACTGGGCGGAAGATTTCTCTCGCCCTTGTCAATGGAGATACTTTGTCCGCTTTTTCGCTACCTTCCGTAAGACCATACTTGATTGAAGATGACAGTAATAAGCGAAACTGACTACTTGACGGGGTTCGACCAATTGCTTTGGCAACCAAAATACGATCCATCGGGCGACCAGCCCCGTCCTCCATTAAGCACGAGCGATAACCAACGCTTCCTCCAAAGTGTGGTTGGGAAAATCTCGCCTTGAAGTCCTTGTTTTAACCGATTTTTTAGTTGTTTTCTTTGCCATTATCCATCACCTGTCTCTGTACGCGTGAACTCTAACCATTTTATTATCCACTGGCCGACTCAAAATGTCAAATTAAAACCTAACAAAAGCAGACGGGGCTTCGCCAGCTCGCTAAACGACTATTCCTCAGCCATTTAGCCACTAAACCATCGCTGAATAGCCCGCGACTACGGGTTTGTCTTTGATTACTACGATGGCGGTTTCGGTGGAGAGAATACCCCCTCCGTCACGCTTTGCGTGCCACCTCCCCCGGAGGCCCGGGGRAGGAGAGTTAGAGGCGCGGAGAAGCCGGGTGCCCTGCTTACGAGCAGCTTAAGCAGGTTGTTCGATTGTCGATAAATAGGTTCCGATCCTGCTTCAACCCGATGAAGACATCGGGCGTACGCAGGGCATCTGCAGGAAATGTGGGAGAAGACACCCCTCCGTCGGCTTCGCCGCCACCTCCCCGCGGGGCGCAGGGAGGGGCAAGAGAGAAGGTCCCCTCGGTCATGCTTTGCGTGGCGGCTTCGGCGGAGGGCTGGGGGAGGAGAGAAGAGATGCGGAAAAGCCCCGACTGGGGAGCCGGGGCTTTTGGTGTCATGCAGGCGACCTTGCGGGCGAATGTGGAGTTCATGATCAACTCTGAAATGTACGAACTGTTCGTCTTCGGCGAGTCGCGACGAGGCTTCCGAAACCGAGCAGAGCGAGGGAGCCGGGGGCGGGGACTTTTTTGAGATGGATGGTCAGGGTTGAGCCGGCTTCGTAAAACGCGTCGATATCGCCGGAGACATCATCGAAGCTCTCGAAAAACTCGAAGTTGAGTAGGTTATCAGCGTTGGTTGTGAAATCTTCGCCCAATGCGACGAGGTCGACGCTGCCGGTAAAGCTCACCATTGTTCCTGGAAAATCAGAGCCCTCTCCAGGCGCGAAGGTGAAGCTGCCGGAACCATCGGAGTTGGACATACGGATGTTTGGCTCAGAGAGCCAAGAGCCTCCGACTGTGGTGAGGATAATGTCCCAGCTGATCCCGGTGATTTGGAACTGGCTTGGGAAGGATGTGATGAGTATCTCATTGAGCGTGCTGCCTTGCTCATCCCATGAGTTGATTCCGCTGATATCGATTATCAGGGTTGTGGGTGAATCTGCTGGATTTTGGATGTTGAGGGATTCGATGTTGGTGTTGGCAACCGGCGATGCGGTTGAAAGACCTGCGAATACGGCGAGGGTGAATACTGTGGTTTTCATTTTAAGCTCCTTTTTCTGTTTGATTTTTTTGTCAAGCAGAACAGCCTGCTTCACACAATGGATGCGGAGTTGGATGATGAATCTCTCAGTTCAATCTCTAGAAATATTTAGAATACAGAACTCAACTAGAAATGGGAGGAGAGCACTGCTTGCCGGGGACGGTCAAGCAGTGGCACCCGGATCTAGAAAGAGGGGGAGAGAATGAAAGAGAACTCAGAGGAACATTTTTTTGTTGTAGATGTACCATTCGAACATGAGAATGGCGAGGGCGGCTGCTAGGAAATAGGGCCACCAGTCTTTGATTCGTTTGCGTTCGGTGAGAGAATCAGCCGTGACTATTTTGTTTGCTAAGGCAATTGTTCGTTGGGTGCTTACATTTGATTCGGCGGGGTTGAGGAGGTTGGCGGCGAAGGTTCGGTAGTTGGTGCCTTCGTCGGTGATGTCTGTTGGGGCGGCGGTGCCTTTCCAGCGGAGGCGGTAGATGCCGGCGGTTTGGACTGGGCCGAAGACGATTCGGCCGTCGGCGGAGGGGATGATTTCTTCAGAGCGTGAGCCGTCGGGGAGGATGACGCGGACGCTAGTGGCGTCTGGTGGGAGGCGATCGGAGAGGACAGCGCCTGGGGTTATTTGTCGTTCGTCTCCGTCTATTGAAACGATGGACCCGGTGGCGAGGTAGTCGACGGTGCTGGCGAGGAAGACGACGAAGGAGACATCGAAAGGCCAGTTTGTTTTGGTGATGGCGAAGGGGACGAGGATTGCTCGGACATCGCCTGAGGATGTTTCGAGGATGGCTGGTCCTGATGCGGTTTCGGCGAGCGAGACGACTCCTGAGCCTTTGGGGATTTCGACCTTTGGCGTCTCGGCCATCAACAAAGCGTCGAGGGTGAGGTCTCGGAGGATTGGGTGTGTTCGTCGCCAGTCGATGATTGGGCCGCCGGGGCCGGTGCCGTGGTCGATGACTCCGAGTTCGCCGGTGAGTGTTTGGCCGATGACGAGGTAGCGGCCGGGGTCGAGGGTGTTGCCGAATTCATCTTGTTTGGGGAGGTATCCATCGAGGATGACGAGGTCGTAGACATCGTTGTCGCCGTTGGTTCGACCTGCTTCGTATGTTGATGGGGTGAGGATATCGAAGCGTGAGAGCGGGAAGCCTTTGAGTGCGGAGGCGACGAAGAGGTTGCCGGTGGAGACGAGTGCGACGCTTGCTTGTTTGGCGGGGGGGACGACGAGGACAGCTTCGTTATCGGTGAGGAGTACATCGGCTTGTGGGTTTTCGCGGCCGTTGGTGTCGAGGCGTACGCGGATGATGACGCCGTTGGGTTCGTCGAGTTCGAAGACGACGCCTCCACTGGCGGGAGTTTTGTAGCCTGTGGTTGCGTCGGTTGTTGCGGCGGGGAGATCGATGGCGCGGACGGAACGGGTGACACCGGCGACGAGGAGTTCGGCGTCTACGGTGCGGGGGATGGTGTCGGTGGATTGGACCCCGACGAAGATGGAGAGTTTGGAGGGGGTGTCGTAGTCGCGTTCTGAGCGCAGGGCGACGAGCCCGATGTTGTTTGAGGTTTGRGASCCGAKGGCGTGGTAWTCGAAGGTKGTTKKGGWGTCGATTTCTTCGGCKCGRACGGAATCGATRTCGGAGAYTCGGCCATCGGAGAAGAGGTGGAAGAAGTAGGGYTCGCCGCCTTTGAGTTCGTCGAGTTCGTGKGATTCGGTRAYTTCGCCGAGYTCGTTGGTGGCGTTGACGATGCGGTTTGGGCGTTGGGCTTGCGCGAGGCGGTAGGCCTGGGCGATTGATGAGGGGGCGTCGGTTTGTTGGATCGAGTTGATCGCGGCGATGAGGGTTGCTTGGTTTGCGGTGAGGGGGGCGAGGATTTGGGCGTTGGCATCGAAGGCGATGATCATTGCTTCGTCTGCTTTTTCGCCTTGGGAGAACATGGAGGGCTCACGCATGGTTTCGATGAGCTCGATGGCCTGCTTTTTGGCGGCGGCGAGGCGGGAATCTTTGCCGAGGGTCTCTTCGCCATCGACGGCGGCCATGGATGCGGAGCGATCGATCATGATGATGTACTTGCGACCCATCGCGGTTGTTGATGAAGACCTTGGCTGGGCGAGTGCGAGAATGATGAGGGCGAGGATGATGAGTTGGAGGAAGAGGAGCAAGTTTTTGCGGAGGCGTTGGAAGGGGGCGTTGGCTTGGAGGTCTTGGATGGCCTTCTTCCACAGCAGCGTCGATGAGACCTCGCGTGGGATTCGGCGGAGCTTGAGGAAGTAGAGGATGACGAGCGCAGGGATCGCGATGGCGGCGACGAGTGCGGCGAGGGTTGGGGTGGCCCAGATCATGTGTTGTGATGCTCCTCGCTATCGTTGCTCAATGAATATTAAGTATACACGAACGGGATGCTGAGGATGCACGAAAAACATCGGCTGACGGACCGATGTTTTGGGATGGTAAAGTAAGAGGGAGACCCCCTCCGTCTCACTTCGTTCGACACCTCCCCCGGAGGCCCGGGGGAGGCGAAAGAATATCAGATATCAGATTAGCCACGGCTTGGCGGGGACGGTCAAGCCGTGGCACCCGGTCCTTCAGCCTAAGACATGCAGGAGCCGGGGACGGCACCGGCATGGCACCCAGATGGGATAGAAAAATTCCCCCGCTTGGGCGAGGGAGTGATGTGTGTTTTTGGTATTGAGTGGGCTTGGGTTACTTGCCCAGAGCCTTGCTCTTTTCTTGGCGCTGGTTTCTTCGACGCATGGATTCGTTGAGTTCTACCTTGCGGATACGAATCGACTTTGGGGTCAACTCGACCAACTCGTCGTCGTCGATGTATTCCAAGGACTGCTCAAGCGAGAGGTCTTTGGGTTGTTTGATCGAGACGGTGGCGTCTTTGCAGGCGGCACGCATGTTGTCGAGCTTCTTGACGCGGACGGCGTTGACTTCGATGTCGTTGGCGCGGTTGTGCTCGCCGACGACTTGGCCTGCGTAGACCTTGACTCCTGGGGAGAGGAGCATGATTCCTCGTTCGTGGAGGTTGACGACTGCATATTCGGTGATCTGGCCGTCGGCGGTGTTGACCATGACGCCGGCGTGGCGTGTTGGGCGTTCGCCGGTGACGGGTACGAACTCGAGGAATGTGTGGTGCATGATTGCTTCACCGGAGGTGGAGGTGAGGATGCGTCCACGCATGCCGATGAGGGCGCGGGATGTGATTTTGAAAATGCAATGGGTGATGCCGTTGCCTCTTGGGTCCATCGAGACGAGTTCGCCCTTGCGTTCGCCGACGATTTGCATGACGGCGCCGACACAGTCGTCTGGACAATCGATGACGAGCTCTTCGAGTGGTTCACACTTGACGCCATCGATGTCGCGTTCGATAACGATCGGGCGGCCGACGGCGAGCTCGAAGCCTTCGCGTCGCATGGTTTCGAGGAGGATACCGAGATGGAGGAGGCCTCGCCCGGAGACGATGAACTCGTCCATTGTGCGACCTGGCTCTACGCGGAGGGCGACATTGTGTTCGAGTTCGCGTTCGAGGCGATTTTTGAGCTGGCGTGAGGTGACGAACTCGCCTTCTTGGCCTGCGAATGGTGAGTCGTTGACTTTGAAGGTCATGGAGATGGTCGGTTCGTCGATGGCGACCTCGTCCATTGCTTCTGGGTGGTCTGGGTCACAGATGGTGTCGCCGATGTCGATATCGCCGAGCCCTGAGATTGCACAGAGGTCGCCGGCGGAGATGGAATCTGTTGCGACCTTTGAGAGTCCTTCGAAGCCTTCGAGTGTTCCGATTTTGGCTTTGACATTTTTGGTCTTGCCGCCTTCGAGGTGCTTGACGATGACGACTTGTTGGCCGTTCTTGACGACGCCTTGGTAGACGCGCCCGACGCCGATGCGGCCGACATATTCGGAGAAGCCCAAGGTGGTGATCTGCATGCGCAGTGGTTTTTCGATGTAGACATCTGGGTGTGGCACATGGGCGACGATTGCTTCGAAGACTGGGAGGAGGTTTTCGCCTTTGGTTTCGCCATCCCATTCGTCGAGTGCCCAGCCGTCGCGTGCGGATGCGTAGACGATTGGGAAGTCGAGCGAGTCATCGTCTGCGCCCAGTGAGACGAGGAGGTCGAAGACTTCGCCGATGACGCGGTCTGGGTCGCCGTCAACGCGGTCGCACTTGTTGATGACGACCAAAGGCTTGAGCCCGGCTTCGAGTGCTTTGGTCATAACGAAACGAGTTTGGGGCATTGGCCCTTCGTATGCGTCAACGACGAGGATACAGCCGTCGGCCATTTGGAGGACTCGTTCTACTTCGCCGCCGAAGTCCGCGTGACCGGGGGTGTCGATGATGTTGATGCGATAATCGTTTCCATCTTGTGCGTGGTAGTTGACTGCACAGTTCTTTGAGAGGATGGTGATGCCGCGTTCTCGTTCGAGTTCGTTGGAGTCGAGGATGAGGTTGTGCTGTCCGCCTTCGAGTTTTTCGAGTTCACCCTTACGGAAGTTTCCTGACTGCTTGAGCAGGTTGTCTACGAGGGTTGTTTTGCCGTGATCGACATGGGCAATGATGGCGACATTGCGGAGCGACGAAACTGTGTTTGCGGATGATGAAGGGGGCATGTGCTCTCCGGGGTCAACGACAGCCTGCTGATTCATTCATTAGGCTCGATTTGGTACGACAGTGATTGCGCTGTGCGCGGTTGTAAGTGTATCCATCCTCTTATCGGAACGGGACATATGGCGAAATCTGTTCTCTATTTTTACTCACCGTCCCATCCCCCACCGCTGGGATGGCTGTAGGCGGGTTTGGGGTGGTGGTGCTCGTATATTGGGGCATGTTGTAGTGTCCGGGCTTGCCCTCTTTGGGGATGGGTCTGTGTACAACGAAAACAACTTCAGAGAGGACAACTCCTATGACAAACCACCTTCTACACGCCAAACTCCTACTTGTCGGCGGAATGCTTATCGGATCATCGGCTGCCAATGCCGATGTGATCTATCAACAGGACTTTGAGAACTGGAGCAATGCTCAGGGGCTCTGGTCAAGCCAGGTTGTTGCTGATCTTGGGGGGCCATACACGAAGGTGCTTGGGCGGTRTGGAACCGATCGTGTGACGCTCAACTTGCTTGCAACGGAGGCGAACTCGTCTGGCGGGGGGCAGCCGAGCGGCGGGCCGCACGATGTGACGCTCAACTGGTTTCATGATAATGACTTTAGCGAACCAATCCCAGAGGGATCTGGCGGGGGTGGCTGGGCTGGTTCGGGGAACAATGGCAACCTTGATGGGCCGACGATTGATTTTGGCGATTTGAATACGGGTGGCGACAACGGGGGCAATAGTGGCCCGCCGATGTTTGTAGCCGGGACTTACGCCGTTCATTTTGATCTGATGCAGTTCGATTCTTGGGATGGATACAACACGCCTCACGGGATGGATTCATTTGCAGTAGAGATTAATGGGGAACGCGTGTTTGATGAGTTTTTGTTTGTTGGAACGCTTGATCGCAACTTCCGATTGCCAGACGAAACGCCGAGCCAGAATGTGTATAACCCAAACTGGGCAGATCATATCTATCGGGACATTGTGCTGCTTGTCGAGTTGAGTGATCCAACAGATCGTTTGCAGATTGATTTTATTGGATCGCTCTCTCAGTCGCTTGCTGATGAGAGTTGGGGGATTGACAACATTCTTGTCGAGCGTGTGGTGAGTGGGTCGGCGGTTCCTGCGCCTGGTGTGCTCTCGCTCTTTGGAGCGGGGCTTGGGCTTGTTTCTCGACGCAAGCGATAAACAAGTCGCGGATCAGCGAGTGCCGAGCTTGGTGCTGTTTCCAAAGCGTGCGAACTCGATCGAGGTTGTGCCTCGCAGGCCGACGGGGCTTCTGGCGAGTTCCCATTGAACTCGATCGACGAGTTTGAGGATTCCCATGCTGATCGCGTTTGTGGAATCTGAGGATTCAAAGAGCGGGAGCATTTGATTTGGGCGGAGGTAGCCGCTGAAGATGATTCCTGATTCGGCTGGTTCTGATGGGATGGCATCGAGGCTTTGTGTTGCCTCCACCACCCACCGCACGCGGCTTGTGGTGTCTACATATTGTGGAGCGAGCGATGTGATGAGCACTTGGTTCTTTGAGAAGGTGCTTGAAACCCAAGAGATGTTTCCGAACTGCCCCGGCCAAGTACTCTTGGGCAGGGTTGTTTTTACATACGATGGGTTTTGGAATGTGTGTGATCGGATGACATTGGGGAATCGACCTTGGAATGAAGGGGCTTTGTCGGTATTGAAAGTGCCGAAGAGATCGTGCATGATTCGGTCGGCATGAATCGCGGATTCTTGGGTATCATTGTGCTGATGACTATTGGGCTGATCGAGTTGAGTCATCAGGGTCAAGGCGATTGGCATCGCATGCTTTGATGCGCTTTGGTTGTTCGGTTGGTTGTTGGGGGCCTTCGAGAGCAAGATAAGCCCCGGGCCATCAGGATACATTGATGGGTCTTGCTCGCGGAGAATGTCCGTTGAAATCCCGAGATTGAACATGTAGTGAACCATGTCTTGGTCAACGAGGAGGGTYGGWGTTTTYGACAWRGCGACCGCGAGAATCGCATCGCCTCCYACTGCACCGAGCAGCCCGACCGGGGCATCRRACTTGGGCAAGTTGAGTTTGATATCGGTTGAAAATCGAGCAGAAACCTTGCCCGCGTTGATGTTGAGCAGCCCGGCAACTGCGGCTTGAACTTTGGGCTGCTGGTTTTGAACGGTTGGCGATAACGGAATGTTCATGAACCGATCGAGTTGGATAATCCATGCTGCGGACCAGGGCGTGCTTTGGGCTTCGATGCTGGCGATGAGTTTTTCGCGTGTGTGCAGGATTGATTCTGGGCGAGCCGCCGCTTTGGGGTTTGGTTTATTGGCTGCGTCTGGGTTCGATGCAAAGGATTCAAGAACCTGATCGAGAAGCTTTGCGCCTCGCTTGGGCGCGAGGATAATCATGCTGGTGGAGTCAGCTTTATGTTTCTCTGATCGGAGATGATTGTTGGTGAGAAGGACGAGTTCGTATCGCCCTTTTTCGATGGCGTAGATTGTTTGGCCGTGTTCAATACTTCGGCGGATTGGTTTGAGGTGCAGGCGGATTTGTTGGATGTACTCCGGCTCGACCTCGCAGACGATGGTCCAGTTGGTATCCATCGCGTTGGCGAGTCCGAAGGCAGAGTCGGAAGTTGCGATGGAATCCCACATGACGATCACACGCTTTGAGAAGAATGCTTTGATCAGTTCATCGGTAGAAACATCGAAGGCTTTGGCGAGCGCGTCGAAGGCGTGCTGGGTGTTGGAGAACACGCCGGCAAACGAGAGCATTTTTCGTCCCATGCGTCCAGAATCACTCAGGAGAAACTGTTGGGCGGGGTTATTGAAAACGGCTGCCGCATCGATGGACATAGGAACATCTGCGAGCAATGCGAATGGGCTTTGTGGATTTGGAGGATGATGATCTGGCGAAGCGGCATATGCCGGCGATGCAAAGAGGAGGATTGCTGCGACAAAGCACAAGCAATGAGAGATCAAACGCAAGCGAGATGGGAGTGGAGTGTTCACGGGAAGGTGTTCACAAAGAGGATCATGGCAAGGCGGGAACATTGAGTTCTACCCATTTGGCAGGACTTGCTTTGGTGTCTTGATTCGGGAACCGGACAAGGTTGGTTGAAGCGAATGCCCAGTTGCTCGGTGCGTTGGTGCCCAGAAGGCGAAGGGAGTGATGCTCGCGCGGGGTAGCGATATCTTGATTGAAGTTGAATACATAGAGCGTAGAGAACCCGTTCCCAATAGTGACGAATCGGAGATCGTTGGCAGGTGAGCGGGTTGGGAACGCTTGAGACGAAGTAGATGATCGCAATGATCGCGATGAAGCAAGGGTTGTGTCGAAGTGATGATTTGTTTTTCCTGGCATCGGGAGCAGCGATGCGAGAGGTTGGATGCGGGTGCGGATGTTCTCAACTTCGCAAGTGATATTGTTTGCGAAGACATTGGCATCGTTCCCGACGGCTTGCTCGATATTGAGTACCRSKRTYRGGYGCRWMNNGCMMRGGTKKTSMGRSGCRKSTNAGATTCGCTGAAGCCCGGCGACGCTCATGAGGGTCATGAGCAGAGCAGCGGCAATCCCCAGACGCCCGGCGCGAACATGCGAACGCCATTGGGCAGGAATGAACTTGCGGTGGCGGTCTGCGCGAGCGAGGACAACATCTGCAAAGTCGGGCGTCGAGATCGGCATCTGGAGCGCATTGATTGCATCGTTGGTGTCGAGGAGTTCTTGCTTGCGGATTGGATCATACTGAAGAGCGTGGGCGATTTCGCGTTGGATATCGGCGTTGAGTTCGCCATCGATTGCTGCATCGATGAGCGACTCTGGGATGCGCCCGGGCGCGTCTGCACGCATGTCTGGATGCGTGTTCTTCTTTGAATCGGGATTGTGATCACGAGGAGGCTTCACAGCGCGACCCCTGCGAGTTGCTCGGCGAGGCGTGACTTGTCCTTGAACATCACACGCAGACGCTTGCGTCCGCGATGGAGATGAGACTTGATCGTGCCTTCGGGCATGTCGAGATGCGTGGCGATCAGGGAGATCGACCAATCGAGTTGATGGAAGAGGATGATGATCTCKCGTTGTTCGTTGGTGAGCGTGAGCAAGGCTTCTTGGAGGGCATCGTGCTGAACGCGTTGGCGTTCGTCAGCGTAGACAGAGGACTCGGTCGATGAGTTTGATCGGCCTTGGGATCGGCCCATCGAGCCGACAAAGTCGGTGTCGTAGATTGGTTTGTTCTTGGCCATCGCGTTCATGTAGAGTCGGCGGGCGATGGTAAAGAGCCATGTGGAGAAGCGGAAACGGAAATCGAAGCGATGCAGGTTACCCAGTACACGAACGAATGCTTCTTGGACGATGTCTTCTGCGACATCTGGGCGTCCTGACATGCGGAGGATGTAGCCATAGACTGAGCGCTGGTGGGCGCGGATAAGATCTCCCGCAGCTTGGCGTTCGCCAGCGATTGCTCGCTCGATGAGATCCCGTTCTTGTGCCCGATCCATGTCTGCTCCTATTTGTTCCGCAGGACTTATCCACACAGAACCCAAACGCCCCGTCGGGCATTCCTACTACTATACCACGCCTAACGGCGATGGTTGCGATGTATTTCTTATGTATTGGGAGAGAAAGCGGTTAATTTTCGGGTGTGCGGCTGCAATTGAGCACGCTTGATCAGAAAGAGCCGCTCAATCGCAGGCATTCTCGGTTCCGAGGAACGATTTCCATTGATCCGATTCGGCGATGGATTTGAGGACATTATTGCGTTCTTGGAGAAAACGGTGCATGTAGCGGGTGAGGAAGAGCTTCTCGGCGATGCGCCCCAGCACCCACATTGGAGCCTCGAAAGCGAGTTCGTCGATCATGCGGGTTTGGTCGGCGATTGATTCAAACCGATGAGTGTGCTTCATGGACTTGAAGGCACCGAAGATCATTTCGTCGACAAAGAGCGTTGGGCGATCGAAGGCTGTGATTTTGACTTTGAGGCTTTGTTTGACCCCGAAGTGTGTTGCTTGCCAGGTGACTTCTTCGTTGAGCCCGATGAGCCCGCTGGTTACCCCAGCGATGGCGATCTCTTTGCTCTTGGCGGTCGAGTCCATATGGGCATCGATGCTTCGGGCGAGATCGAAGACGCGTTCGATTGGGGCGTTGATTGTGGTGGTGATGGTGATTGTTGGCATTGGGGCTGGGTTCGTTTGTGAGCAATGGATTGTATTAATGTTTAAAAGTGATTGGCTTACTCGGTGATGGTATCCGACTTTAGAGGACAGAGGACGCGTAGAAAGCGTTTCGTGTTGAGCTGTGTACATCCCAAGGCGGGCTTATGAACTTTGATGATCCTGGAGTGATGTTATCGGGAGTCCTGATCGGGGCTGTGGGTATGGGGCTATTTCTGTATGGAAAGAAGTCTGCTGATTATCGTGCGTTGTTGATGGGCGTTGCGCTGAGTGTGTTGCCACTTGTTGCGCACACGATGCTTCTGCTTTGGGGAATTACGGGTGCTTGTGCGACGGTGATGTATGTCGCTCGTCGGCTTGGTTGATCGGCCTTCTTACCATCTGATCGTCTATAATCTAGCATGAGCAATCTT
The DNA here is from genome assembly GCA_002401225.1 of bacterium. Taxonomy (GTDB): domain Bacteria; phylum Planctomycetota; class Phycisphaerae; order Phycisphaerales; family UBA1924; genus UBA1924. The sequence goes on along the minus strand of NVSM01000014.1, from coordinate 40,262 downwards.
ACACTTTCTCGTCGCGTTTCAACCCTCAAACCTTCCATTACTGTTGCGCTCAACAGCCGCGCCAAAGCCCTGAAGGCATCGGGCGTGGATATTCTTGGGTTCGCTGCGGGCGAGCCGGACTTTGATACGCCTCAACCGATTAAAGACGCTGCGATCAAGGCGATGCTTGATGGGCAAACAAAGTACACGCCAACGCTGGGCGATATGAAAACACGCGAGTGCATCGCCAACAAACTGGTGAACGAAAACGGGATCGCAGGGCTGACCGGCGAACATATCGCGATTGGTGTTGGTGGCAAGCATGTGCTGTATTCATCGATTCAATGTTTGTTTGATTTTCCGGAAGATGGCGAAGAGCCTTGGGAGATGTTGCTGCCGACGCCGGCATGGGTTTCGTATCGTCCGATCTGTGAACTCAGCGGCGGGGTTGTAAGGGAGATCAACGCGGGTCCAGAATCGGACTTTCGAATTACTGCCCAGCAGCTTAAGGATACGATCACGCCTCGGTCTCGGCTGTTGATTTTAAACTCGCCGAGCAATCCGTGCGGGACGATGTATAGCGAAGCAGATTTGCGAGCGTTGGCACAGGTGATTCATGAGGCACGCGAGATCGCACCCAACTTGGTTGTGTTAAGCGATGAGATTTATGAGAAGATTGTGTATGGCGAAACCAAACACTTTTCGATCGGATCGGTGCCTGAGATTGCTGATCGAGTGATCACACTCAACGGGATGTCCAAGGCGTTTGCGATGACGGGATGGCGGATTGGATATGTCGCGATGCCGGGCGAGTTTGGCAAGCAGTTGATCAAAGGGATCGGCACGCTTCAAGGACAGATGACCACGAACATCACGAGCTTTAACTTTGCGGCGATTCGTGAGGCATTGACGAACCCAGAAGTGGCGCAGACCGTCGATATGATGCGTCGAGCGTTTGCTTCACGGGCCAAGCTGATTATGAATCGTTTGAGCGAGATCCCGGGTGTGACCTGCCCAACGCCGACTGGGGCGTTTTATGTGTTCCCCGATGTCAGCGCACTCTTTGGCAAGACGAGCGCGGGCGGCACGAAGATTATCGACTCTCCAAGCTTATCTGAAGCGATGCTCGACGAGGCGCACATCGCGTTCGTTCCCGGCGACGACTTCGGCGGGATCTCGGGGAACCATCTTCGGATCAGCTTCGCGTGCAGCGATGAACAGATCAATGCGGGGATGGATCGGTTTAAGAGTTTTGTTGAAGGCTTGAGCTAGTTTACTTGCGTCTACGGCGGGCGAGGAATCCTAAGCCCAACAAGGCCATGGTTGATGGCGCAGGAACTTGGGCGTAGGTGAGATCGTCGAGGAAGAGCCCGTGGTTGACGCCGCTTTGTTCGATCAGAATATAATCGATTCGATCGGCAGCCACTGTAACCGTGCCTCCAGAACCAAAGTTGCTGGTCATCACATCAACATCGACCTGCGTTGCATCGCTGGTAAAGGCTCTGATTCTGAGTGTATCTCTGTCTCCCCCACCATCGATGCCATGAATGGATGCGAGAAAGACCGGTGTCAGAAAATCGACGCGGAGGGTGTGAGTTGAGTTTTCGCCTGTGCGTGGATCGCCCATGACGATGCTGTTGGCAGCTGCTGCGAATCCATAGTCTGCCCCGAGCCAGAAGATTGGATTGGCTGATGGTGATGAGAAACGAATGCCGAGTTGTTCGAAGGTCTCGTCGAAGGCATCATCGAGCAGGATGATCCCGTTGGTTTGATCCCTGAAATCAGCCCCGAAATCGATTACATTTGTAGCGATCCCGGCGTGGATGGTTGGTGCAACGATCGCGGCTGCCCCACAGGCAGCGATGGTGGTCCATTTCATAACAAGGCTCTCTTTCTTGATGAAGTTGGTATTGGTTGTGTGTAGGCATATACGCCCGTGAACTTAGGGAGTTCCAAGAAAACATTGAACTGGCGACCAACCAGAGCGCAGCGAGAGCGTGGGATTGATTTCACACGCGGGTGGTTCTGTTGAAACTAGCCTCCGGGGGTGCGTGAGGGGGTTGGGTTGTTGATATCGATGCGATCGATGCCGAGATCCCACCGCATGGTTTTAGCAGACATTGGGGCTGATTTATCGTCGTCATAGACAGTGACGAGTTTGTTGCCGATGGCGGAGGCGAAGAGTGAATCGCTCAGTGCGTCATAGACCGCAGCGTCTGCGATAAGTTCTCTACTTTGATAAAGGAACCGGACCGAGCCGATCGCATCGACCCCGAGCMAACGCGTGGTCGGTTCTGCGTCGGCATCTGTTGTGTTTGCACCGATCTCGAAGCGTGCATCGAGTTGGTCGGTGCTGAGTTGGGCGATGTTGCCGGTGGCGAGGGTTTTCTGGCGGACGATAACTTCATCGAGAAAGCGAGCGGTGCCCTTTGCTCGATCGAGTGCCATCTTGCCTTGCCATGTAAACTTGGTGAGCCCTGCGCTTGGTTTGTTCTCTTGTTGCGAGTTGGGTTGAGTGTTTGGTTGAGTTTCTGGCTGTGTCCGATCCATAACCAAGAGCGTTCCCGCAGCAGGGACTTTGAGGGTCTGGGCGATGTTGTCGACGATGACTTGTGACCCTTCGAGATAGATTAACCCGGTGACGCGTTCTAGATCATCGATGGCGTAGGTTCGTGATTCGATCTTGGCCGGGACAGGGTCTTGACCGGCTGGTGCGTGCCCAAAGATTCTCGCGCTGATCAGCTGGCGATCATTTGATGCTGTATTTGCAGCGTTCTTTGGCTTGCTACCGATTGGATCGTTGGTTGGCTTTGCGGAGAGCTTGATCTCTGCGCGATGGGCGGTGAGGGTGTCGCGTGTGAAAGCGTCTGGTGTAGAAATGACTTTGACCTGATCGTCACAGATGATTGATCCGAGCGCATCGTCGAAGCGCATCGAGCCTTTCCATGTCGCCCGGATATGCCCGGCGAGCTGTTGACCTGTTGAACTTTCTTGATTCTCAATCGTGATGTCATGATCGAACGAGCCTGGGCCGATGACTTCGATGCCTCGGCGTTTGGCGTTGAGATTGATGTGATTGCCTGTGACCGACGAGCCGGCTTGGGTGAGCTTTGCGGGCGAACCGAGCAGGACGAGCGTTTCGTTGACGCCGTCGATTGTGAGCGATTGCCCTCTTGCGGTGGTGCGTTGAGGCCCGGAGTATTTTACTTCGTCCGCTTGTGGGCCTGTGGCGATGGCTGATGCTCGCGCATCTCTGATGACGAGTTCGCCCTTGAGATTTCGCATGAGTGTTGCGTCGAGATGGGATGCTCGCAGGATTGAATCTGGGGTTCGCCCGAGGACTTGTCCATCAGCGATGATCGAGACAGGGTCGACCGAGGTATTCGATGCGTTGGGGACGAACTCGATTTCGAGCTGTTTGCCTGAGAGCATATTTCGAGACACGCTTGAGAGCACGCCTTCGCTCATGACGAGTTTGGTCAATGAGATTGGAGCTTCGAGCTTGGGATCGAAGTCAATATCAAGCACCTTTGCGCCTGCGCCGTTGCCGGCCTGCTTGGCGATGACATTGCCCGCAAACTTGGCATGCGCAAGCCGATCAGTGATGGCATTGTTCACTTTGGCAAGCGTGAAGAGGGCTTGCTTGTTCCATTGGATGGTTGCTTCTTGTTGATCGGCGGGATTGTGTGCGATGCTGCCTCGGCCGCGAAGATCGATGGTCCCGTTGGCAAGATCCGCGACAAGTTTGGTGGCGATGAGTGTTCCCGAACCTTGTGCTTGGAGTTTGATGATACCTTTGGGTTGTTGGATGGAGTTGAGTTCGACGATGCCTTGGGTCGCGTAGTAGGTCATGCGGTGGGCTTGGCCGACGAAGTGTTGTTCGGGGATGGTGAAGGTGATTCCCGAGTCGATGTTTTTGTTTGTTGAGCCGTCGGCGTTGCCTGAGAGTGCGATCGCGAGTTCGTTGTGTTCAAGCTCCGCTGGAATCTGATCATCAATCGGGCGAACCGTCATCTTTCCTGCCCAAGTGATGACGATGTCGTTTGTACTCGTGTTATTTGAGATGATTGTTGCGGGTGCGTTTGTTGTTGGAGGGGGCGTTGTATCGTTTTGTTTTACATTGCCGACAGTGGCCTTTGAGCTTTGTGCGAAGGAGATTTCTTTGATCGCGTTGGGTGAGAGGGTGTTGTCTTGCAGTGCAAGCCAGAGGTCGAGTCGGCCGCCGGTTGCTTGCCCTGAGCCGGTTGCTGCTGCGACGACCGAGTCGATGAGCGAGATGTGATAACGAGTGTGTGCTACTGGCGTGAGAGCTTTGTTTGCAGATTGCGCTGTAGGCTGAGTCGATGTGTTTGCCGGTGTGTTTGTCGATGTTGTTTGTGTTGGCTTTGGTGTTTTTTTGGCGCGGGGTTTTGTGTTGGGGTGAATCACGATCTGATCGCCTCGCTCGACATCGATGAGCTCGACACGATTGCGGAGTTCGTTGAGGATCACGGTCAGGTTTGAGCCTGAGAAATCAAACTGGTCGGAAACGATTTCAAAATGCCCGAGCGATCGCAACCGGAGATACCGGCGTTCAAACTCTAATGGTTCGTCAAACTTGGCGACTAAAACTGGATTCGTCAAATCATCGACAGATTCATATGATTCGATCCGTATGTTCCCTTCAAGCGTGCCCGACTCTGGCGGCTCGTTTGGATCGGGCATAAGCATGGTGGCTGCATCTGCGGTGATTTTGATTGCTCTGCCGTCGGCGAGGTAGATCCATGAGATTGGATTATCGAGTTTTCGTTGCCCTTCGCCGATGGGTTCGAAGCGGTCTGCTTGGAGGGTCGCCGCGACGCGTGTTGGGTCATTCTTGTCGACCATTGTGATAAACATCTTGCCTCCGGTTTGGGAGTCTTCGATGTTGGGAATCTCGGCAGCATCTGGCGGAAAGAGATCCGCGTTGGACTGCGTAGGCGCAGGGTTTGACCGCATCGAGAACCAAATGATGAGGGCGAACACGAGCGTGAGCAAGGACGCGGCGATCAACCCGATGGCTTTGACTGAGATTCCTGATGGCTTTGGCATAGGGCGATTGTAGGTCAGTCTTGAAGAGGCGTATAGATGCCTTTGGCACCAAGCACATGGGCGATCGCTTCTCGGGCGGCTCCGTGCCCGCCGGGTTGAGTCGTAACGAGGGCGCAAGCACTGATGACCTCGGGCTCGGCATCACTTGGGCAGGTCGGGAACCCAACGCGGGTGAGGGCGGGAAGGTCTGGCCAATCGTCGCCCATGTAGGCGATGTTGTTCTCGGTGATGCCTGTGCCTTTGATAATTTCGTCGAGGGCATCTGACTTGTCGCGTGAGCCTTGGATGATGAGATTGTCATCGATTCCCAATGCCTTCATGCGGTGCTTGAGGGCATCTCCAGATCGCCCGGTGATGATGGCGATCTTGAGCCCGGCGTTGAGCCAAAGACGGAAGGCGAATCCATCGCGCACGCTGAATCGTTTGGTCTCGGAGCCATCGTCGCTGATGTTGATCGAGCCATCGGTGAGCACGCCGTCGACATCGAAGATGAAGAGTTGGATGTTTTTGAGATCTGGTTGCATCAATGGTCCTCTTCGGCTGGCTTAGTTGTCTTCGACGAGTTTCATGGCGATGAGGTCTTGGACATCGAGCATCCCAACCGGTGTGTTCGATTCGTCAACGATGGGGATTTCATCGGCTCGATACTCACGAAACATCGCGACAGCGTCGCTGGCCAATGCATCGCTCGTCAGGGTCTTTGGATCTTTGGACATGACCTCTGTGAGTGGGCTTTGGAGTTCGTTGGTGTCTCGCAATACGAGTCGGCGAAGGTCTGAGTCTGTAAATATGCCGGTGAGTGTGCCGGCGTCGTTGACGATGAGCAATGCACCGGGGCGTCGTTTGACCTTTGATGCTTGGGTCAATGCTTGACTCACCGTCAGGGTTTCATTGAGGATTGGAAGGTTTTTTCCTGCGTGGAATCGAATAAGTTCGCTCACGGGTTTGAGCAATGACCCGAGTGTGCCGCCGGGATGGCGGGCGCGAAAATCTTCGTTTGTGAATGCTCGCCTGCGTGCAACAGCCAGGGCGAGGGCATCGCCGATGGCGAGGGCTGCGGTGGTTGAGGTTGTTGGCGCAAGGAACTCGCCATCGCCAGCTTCGTCTGTGACGAGTGCTTCGAGGGTGACGGTTGCGATGCGTTGGAGGGATGATTCGGGTTTGCCGGAACCTTTTCCTCGGGTGATCGCGATGATGGGGAGTTTGTCTTGGCGCAGGATCGATGCGAGCCCGATGAGTTCGGCGGTTTCACCGGAATGACTTAGACAGATTGCGAGGTCGTTCTTGCGGAACCGTCCGAGATCGCCGTGAGCAGCTTCGGTTGGATGCACAGCGTGGGAAGTGATTCCGAGCGAGGCCATGGTTGCGGAGATCTTGGCTCCGATGTGACCGGACTTGCCAAGCCCAGAGACGATGACGGTGCCGCCGGCGTCTGCGCAGGCGACGATCAGATCGACGGCTTGGGTATATCGCTCATCGACCGCATCGCCGAGCCGAGCGATGGCTGCGGATTCGTGGGCAAACGCTCGCGTGATGAAGGCGAGTTCGTCTGTCGTTTTTGGAGTTGATTGTGTGGTCGCGGGCATAGAGAAGGATATGCCGCTTGCCCATGCGAGTTATGCGTTGGGGATGGTCTTCTTGCCCGAGCATGTGGGACAGGGGATTGGATGTCCGGTAGAGGGCTGGAGGGTCGCTACGCCGTTGAAACCGATGGTTCGGCAGGCGACTGTTTGTGGACAACTTACGCGCCCGAGCCCATAGCATTCTGGGCAGGTTTTGAGTTCGATCTGGGTCGTGAGCTTGAGCAGTGTGGGGAGGGTGGCGGTGTCCATGCCTCTTCTATCGGCTTAATCTGGTCTTTGGTTGACAAAAAACTTACGGCTACTCGGGGACATTTGTGCTACGATATGTGTATGAGCGAACTGTACCGCGTACAACTCGAAGCATTTGAAGGCCCGATGGACCTGCTGCTCTACCTTATTCGTAAGCATGAGGTGGATCTGCACGATATCCCTCTTTCGCTGATCGCTGATCAGTATATTGGGTATCTCGATGATGTGGATCGCATTGATATTGATCTTGCGGGCGAGTTTCTGGTGATGGCAACGACGCTGATGGAACTCAAATCTCGCATGCTCGCTGCCCAAGCAGACGCACGCGATGCCGAGAACGATGAGACAGAGACTAAGCCAGCCGAGCCTGGGATCGACCCTCGGCTCGAACTCGTGCATCAGCTTTTGGAATATAAAAAGTATCGAGACGCTGCGGACGCGCTCGACGAGCGGCGGAAGACTTGGGAGCAACGCTACCCGGTCAAGGCTGCTCCGATCGATGATGAATCGGTTCGCGAGGCGATGGAAGAAATGGGCGAGCTTGAGGTTGAAGATCTTGATCTTTCTGATCTTGTCGAAGCCTTCCGCCAGATCGTCGCGAGTGTTGATTTTTCTCGCATTGGTGAGCATGAGGTGATCAGCGACGACACGCCTTTGGAAGTGCATGTTGAGAACATCGTCGAACATCTCCAGGCCCGGATGACCTCTAAGCATGCAGGCTCATCTGATTTGCGATCCTTGCTTGTTGGCAAGACCCGCGCCGAGATGGTTGGCTTGTTCCTTGCGATATTGGTGCTTGTGCGTGATCAGCGTATTGGAGTTTCGATGAACGCTGGCGAAGTGGAGATGGAACTTCGCAGCGATGTCGAGCAGCCGACGGAGATCGTGGCTGTGGATGAGTTCAACTGAGAAGATGAAGAGTTCTCAACGCTTTTATCTATTCCTCTCGCTCTTTCTTATTCTTGCATCGATCGCTGTACTCAATTTAAGTTATGCCAATTCCCAGATTCGATCCCGCGTTGGCGAGCGCCCTTTACAGTTAATTTCTAAGCACGAAGAGGAAGCCGCGGCTCTTGGTTGGCCATCGGTGACGCCAAAGGAACCAGAGTGGCCAAAGCCAAATGTCTGGGTGAAGTATGTGCGAAAAGGGCAGCGAGATTACTATGCCTCTGGTGATGACCCGGATGACAATGCTTTTTCATACTCGATGCATGTCCAACATATGGGTTGGCCGATATCAGTTCTCGAAGTGAAGACGACCATGAGAAAACGGCACAATACCGTGCTCGAATCGTTTCCTGCTCAGGGTGAACCACGCCCAACAATCATGTTGAATGGGGCTATTGGAACGCCGTTACTCTTTGGTGTCCCGTTATGGTGCTTGCTATGGGGCGAGGTCTTTGGTTCTCGACGAGCCAAGATGCGATCGCGGCGTCGTCGAGGCTTGTGTGTTTGGTGTGCCTATGAGATAGGGGATTTTGAAAAATGCCCTGAGTGTGGAGCGTCTACTTCAATTCCTCAACAAACTTTTTAAACCGATCCATCCCCGCGTTGATCTGTTTACGCTGCGGGCGAAGAGATTCACGAGCCCCTTAGGAGCTGGTGCGATCGACGACGCGGTAAGATTCGCGTTCGCCTCGGCCTCGCAATGGGTAATCTTTGCGGAGCGGATGTGCTGGATAATCTTTCCAGAGCATGATTCGGCGAAGGTCTGGGTGGTTGGCGAAGCGGATGCCGAACATATCGAACAACTCACGCTCTGGCCACTCGGCACTGTTCCATAAGTCGCACACCGAATCGACGAACAACGCGGGGTCTTCTTCGATTCCTTCGGTCGGGATCGATGGATCAAGATAGACCTTGACGAAGAATCGATCGTCTCGGCTATAGGCACACAGGTTGTAGACCACCGCGAACCGCCCGGGCATCTTTGATGGATACCCCAGGTAATCGATGCCAATGACATCAGCAAGGAAGTTAAACTGGCATTCCTCATCGTCTCGCAAGAAACTCATGATCGCATGCAGGTCTTTGGGCTCGACGACCAGCGTCGCTTGCCCGCGAAACTCTGTCGCTTGAAGCTTGCACGACCCGAAGGCTGACTTGACGCGTTTGAAGGTTGGATGCTCGAGTGCTGATGTACTCATCGGAAACCTCATGTAGGTTCTTTGCTTAACTCGCGCCCCATCAAGGACGCGATCGGGGAGATGATAGGTGCTTGGGACAGGCAATCAAAGCCCAAGGAGCTTCAAATCCGCATCGTTATGCACCACGATCGGCTTGCCTGCATCAATCGCCCACCGGATCAAGCCTCCAAGGCGATCTGCGATGATTGCCGAATCGATTTCACCCTCGCCAATCGAGGATTCTACCAACACACCTGCCTGATCATGCCTCACCGAGCGAATCATGACGGCTCCGATTTTCTCGCATCCAACGCACAAATCATTGATTCGGCTCAGATGATCGCTCACATCGCGGAGCATCGATTCGACGATCCAGCCGATTGGGTCAAGCATCAGCGAACACCCCAAATCCTCGCTTCGCCTTGCCCATGCCATCGTGCAGATCGCATCGGAGAGCATCCCGCTGCTGCTCGGGCGGATCATTAGCTCGATTTTTGCTTCGTTCATCTGTTGATCGAGTTGAAGTACATTTTCATCAAACTGTGCCCAACCGGCTTGCGACCAGCTCGCGAGCAAGCTTGCTGCATGCTCATCGCCATCGCTTTCTTGTCGACCACACGGCACGACAATCCGCTGGGCACTCTCGCATGCTTCAATCCATTCGCTCGGATCGTTCCCAACCCACGCGATCAACGGATCTAGCATGTGTGCAAAAATGGCTTGAGGATCTCCCTGCTCAAGAAGCAAGCTGGCTGACGATGAATGATCTGTCTGTTCGAGAATACAGTGCATCTCAGAGTCTATCCCTTCTCACTGCGAATCCTTCAGTCCTCGAAAGACTCCACCCGCTGAATTTCGATGCCTTTGGGGATCGCTCGCTGGAATGATTTGCCGTAGCCGGTTTTTACGATTCGTGGATCAAGCACCACGACTTGGCCCTCGTCGGTTGCACTTCGGATCAGCCGACCGAAGCCTTGCTTGAACCGGATGACGGCTCTGGGCAACGAATCATCTCGGAACGGGTCGCCGCCGAGTTCTTTGATGCGTTCGCCTCGGGCTTCGACGATCGGACGGTCTGGGGGATCGAACGGGAGCCYTGTAATAATCACATTCCGCAACGCCGACCCACGCACATCGACGCCCTGCCAGAAGCTCGCAGCCCCGAAGAGCACGCCTCGTTCACATGCTCGGAACTCATCGAGCATTTCTGTCCGCGAGCCGCTCTTGCCTTGGGTCCATACGCTCATCCCAAGCTCTTCAAACTCACGCGTCAATCGATCGCTGGTCTGGTAGAGCAGCTTGAAACTCGTAAAGAGCACGAACGCCCCGCCATCGGTTTTGATGACTTGATCGCGCACCCGCGACACAATCGCATCTTCGAATGACTCCGCCCCCGGCTCGTTATATCGGCCACGCCCAGGATTCGGCACCGTCACATCTACAAACACCTTCACCTGCTTGGCATAATCAAACGGCGATCCGAGCTGCAAAGTCTTCGATCCCTCCGCGCCCAATCGCCCCAAGATATGCGCAAACGCAGTCTCGGCATGCTCATCAGATTCACCCTCTTCGATCTCCCGCGTCGTCAGCGTCGCGCTCGTCATGATCACTGAGCAATCGTCCCCAAACAAATGTTCCTTCAAAATCGGCGCTACTTCGACGGGCGAACACGCCAGCGTCACCTTCGGGCCCCCACGCCCACGCGAGTCGCTCACCTCGACCCAGTACACACAATCGCTCACCGTCTGCTGGATCAACGCGTCCGCCTGATCGCCGATCTCCGATGCCCGGATCGCAAACCCATTGAGCTCAAACTTGTCTGCATCCGTTTTGACCAACTCACGCAAACGCTTTAATCGCAGCGACAACTCGTTCATCGCCTGCGAAAGCTCATCGTTGATCATCGCCGGCTCGCGCATCCTGCCGTTGTGCAGCTTGCCCGACAAACTCAGCCGATGCAGCCCATCGAAGAACCGATTGGAGCACTCTTGGGCGTTGCTCACCACCCGATACGCCTTCTCCACCGGCTCGATATCRCCCGCYGCCAAATGYAGCTGCGCYARATAYCCCTTGCCCGTCTTCGGGTTGTACAACTGATTGAGCAAGAAGTTCACACGCCATTCGGTGAGCCGTAAGCCGAAGTGATCGGCAGCGGCATCTTCGACCCCGTGCGCCTCATCAAGAATCACATGGTCATACTGAGGCAAGAACCCCGTCCCCACCATCCGCAACGCCAGATCACTAAAGAACAACGCATGATTACAAATCAAAATCTGCGCCCCCTCCATCTCCCGACGCGCACTCTGATAAAAACACTCGTTGTAATGCGGGCACTTGCGACCCATGCAGTTCGTCGAATCTGACTGCACACTCGACCACACCCCATGCCGCTCAAGCTGAGGCAGCGACGCCAGCGACCCGTCCTCCGTGTCGTACGCCCACTCTTCAATCGCATCAAGCGTCCGCCGCTGTGCGTTCTCGGCAAACAACTTGTCCCGGCGTTGCGATGCGAGCTTGAGCCTGCGGATAGACATGTAGTTCCCACGCCCCTTGACGAGCACGGCCTTGCACTCGCCTATCTCCTTCAAGGCTTCCAAGATCAGCGGAATATCCTTCTTCACGATCTGCTCTTGGAGCGCGATCGTGTTGGTTGCGATCACAATCGTTTCATTGTGCTCAATCGCCCGCATGATCGCAGGCACCAAATACGCAAAGCTCTTGCCAACGCCAGTCCCGGCTTCGACAAACAGATGCGACTTCTCCGCCATCGCGCGTTCAACCGCCTGAGACATCGTCGTCTGCACCGCCCGAGGCTCATACCCCTCGCCAAGAAGATCGGCAACTGGCCCCGCGTCTCCCAAGATGTGATCAATCGTCGCCATGAACTCTTCTCTCATCCTTCAAAATCTCGTCCACCTCTTGGTGCCGTGGTTAAAATCTCGAAGAGATTTCTAATCACGCTCTTCTTCGTTCTCAAACTTCAAGACATGGTTAGAAAATCCTTCGGATTTTTAACCATGGCACCATGAAACCTACCCTCGCCACAACTCTATCTTACCTTGAACTCCTTGATAATCTCTGGCTGATGACCACACCCAATCTGTCGCCTGTTCAACCAATCCGCGTTTGACCGGATTCATGTGAATATACCCCACAAATTTTTCGAGTTCCGCCTGATCCCGCACATTCCGGTCATATCCCCCGCCTCGCTGCCAAATATGAGCGACACCTCTGGCATCACGCATTTTCTCGAGCAGCGGATTTTGATCTTTCCGCATTTTAGTGAGCACCCGACGAGCAAATCCCATCTTGATTCCCTTAAGTACAGGTGCGATCTCACCATCCTTAGGAACCAGCAACAAATGCACATGCTCGGGCATAATCACCCAAGCGATGACACGAAATCCCAAAGATCTGCGTTGAGCCTCAATCTGCTCAATGAGAAGATTACGCACATCAGGATCATCAAGGAGTTGAACTCGTTGATAACAGGAGAATGTGAGGAATCTTGCTTGGGCTTCGATGTTGTAGCGACGGACGGACATACTGAGAAGTGTACTCCAATTTCATACACTCCGTTCGTGGTTAGAAATCTCTTCGAGATTTTAACCACGGCACCATACGCCTTCCTTTTCCCAAAACCATGCCCATCTTCCTCCGGTGCCATGGTTAAAAATCCGAAGGATTTTCTAACCATGCTCTCACTTCTTCCCTTCCCTCTTCACACCCAACGGCGACCGCTTGGGCTCACCATCACGCCTCGGATAATCCCGTGGCGTCTTGCGCTGCTTCTCCAACACCACAATCCGACCTGTCGCCGTCTCGATCGTCCCGGCATGGTTCGTGTGCAACAAGTGCAACGCAGGCTTGGCGATCTCAAGCTCTTCCTCGGCGCGTTGGCCTTTGGTCATCAGCACCAACCCGCCGATCTTAAGCAGTGGCACCGTCAGCTCCGCCAGCATCGCGATCTGCCCCACGCCTCGCGCCAAGGCGACATCATAATGCTCACGATGCGCACCCTTGCGCCCGTCGGGTGTCCGCATGCCGCGATCGACCCCGAGCTGCTCGGCCCGTGCATTGATCGCACGCACATTCTTCAAGCCAAGCGCATCAATCGCTTGATCCAAATAATCAATCTTCTTCTTGGTCGCATCCACAAGCGTGAACCATACCTTGGGCATCACGATCGCCAATGGAATCCCGGGCAAGCCGCCGCCGGAACCGATATCGATCACGCTTGCATCGTCTTCAAGCTCGGCCATTAGAGGCACCAAGGTCAACGCATCGAAGATGTGCTTGTCCCATGCGTCCGCTTCTTCGCGGATGGCGGTTAGGTTCATGCGGGTGTTGGCGTGCATCAAGGTCGCTAGGTACATCCCGAGCTTCTCGACATCGCCATCATCGAACGATACCCCGGCTTCGTTGCATCGCTCGACCCAGCCCTCGGGCGGGGTGCAGGCGGTGAGTGATCCGAGTTCGAGATCAACGGGTGAACGCTCGGCCGGAGAATCCGATTGAGCGCCCGTACGGCTTGGTTGGTTTGAGCGGGTCTGGTCCATAATCATCATCTGCGTATTCAAACGAGCTCCGGTAAGGGGGTTTCGGGCGGTGCAAGGCTACATTGACAATCAGCCCGGTCATCAACCACGAGGTAATCAGGCTCGATCCCCCAGCACTGAGGAACGGGAGCGTGATGCCGATGATAGGAACCACCCCGATGTTCATCCCAACATTAATGATGACTTGAGTCGCAATAAACGCAGGAATTCCCACCGCAATCAATCTGCCCATCGGCTCGCGACAGCTCGCCGCCACCACAAACGCCCCACCGACCCACACCCCATAGAGCAACAAGAGCACAAACCCGCCCGCAAACCCGAATCGAGCCACCACAACCGCAAAGATCATGTCGTTCTCACGCTCAGGCAGCGCGTTGTACCGCACCATCGCCCGGGTTGTATCGTCGCTCATCCCGGTCGCCTGCCCAGCGCCGATGATCATCTGTGCTCGTGAGGCTTGGAAGTTGATATCGAAGTTGGTCGAGGTGTCGCCTTGGAACTGCTTGATCAAGCCGTCGATTCGGCTCTTCTGGTGAGGCTTCATGAACTGATACCCGATCGGTGCTGCCATCGCGGCGCACACTACGATCAAGGTCAGATGACGAAGCCGAGCGCCTGCTGCGATCAGCATCGCAAACAACGCTGGGATAAACAATGATGCAGTACCAAGGTCTGGCTGAACGGTAATCAACGCCACCGGCACCGCAGCGATAATCCCGGGCACAATCAATCCCTTAAACCGTCGATGCTCAGATCTGAACCGCATGTACTGCGCCACAGCAAGCACAAAGGCGATCTTCATCACCTCACTAGGCTGGAAGTTTGTAAAACCGAGATTGATCCACGACCGCGCCCCCTTGACCGGGTTCACGATGCTCTTGGGCACCGCCGGGATGAGCAGGAACACCAGCAACGCAAGACAGATAAAAAACAACAGCCATGCGATTGCGGTGATGAGCTTGTAATGAGGCAACGCGATCACCGCGCAGGCGATCATCCCGACGACCATAAACACCATCTGTTTGATTGCGGTTGACGACAGCACAAGTTCGCCTGCTGCGCTTTCTTTGCTCAATCCAAGATCAATCGCGTAGATCCCGATCAGCGTTAACAACAGCGATGCGATCACGGTGATCCACCCGTAGTTAATTACTTTAATCGCTTTGGTGATCGGCTCGTTGGATCGTCCGCCGCCTTGGATGAGCCGAATTATGCGTGATGGCATCGTGCTCATGGCTGGCCCTCTTCATCTACCTTGGGCAGATAGCCCTCAGCGATCAGTGCATGGATAATCTGATTATTGATCGGCCCAGACACCCGACCGCCCGAGCCGGCATAATCAACCACTACCGCGATCGCATATTCTGGGCTGGAGCCTTCGCGCCCGACGAGTGTTACGAACCAAGAGTGATCGCCGTCGCGCACCACGATCGGGTCCATTGGCCCGTTCTCATCACCAATCAGATCTGGATCAAAAACCAAGGCTGGTGCTTCGGCGGTTCCTGTCTTGCCCCAGACCTTAATCCCCGGGGCATTAAAGGTCGGGGTGTGCGGCTCAAGCTCTTGATACCGAATCCCAAATCCAGAACCCAATGCCCGGTTCGCGACCACCTTATGCAATCCTTCGAGCGAATCACGGATCGACCATGCTGGTAGATCGAGGCTTTTTACATCGGGTGCTCGGCCATCAACAATTAGCTTGGGCGGGACTCGATATCCTTGACGAGCGATTGTTGCGAACGCGTCGGCAGCATGCAAAGGGGTCCATGTGACCGGGCCTTGACCGATCCCCATCAGCGTTGCATGTTCAATATTTAAGGCTGCTCCACTAAACGGCTCAAGCGAACCGGGCCATTCTTGCCCAATCCCCAGGTTGTACCGCGTGCCGACACCAAACTCTTGATAGACCGTGCTGATCAGCTCTGGGCCCAGCCTTCGCCCGAGGGTAAAGAAGAACACATTCGACGAGACCATTAACGCATCAACATCGTTTGGATGTCGTCCGTCGAGCTGATCGTAATGCGTATACGCACCGTTGGTGATCTTGTAAATCCATGAGCGATATCTGTTTGGTTGGTTGGGCAATAAGTGGCCGGTGGCATCGATCCGTTCGCCTTGCGGGTATTTTCCATACTTGGCTGCCCCGTTAAGAATGATCGCTTTGGCCACCGATCCGGGCGGGTAGGGCATCGCGATCGCACGGTTGATATAGGGCGTGTGGATCTTATCAAACAAGCGTTTGTCGGCCTTGCTCCGCACGCCATAGCGTGACCAATCGCCATCGCTCGGAGGCACAGGGGTTGATACCAATGCCAGAATATCACCCGTCGCAACCTCCAACACAATCACGCCTGCATCGAGTTCGGTCCCGATGGGCATCGTGGGTTCTTCGTTGTTATGCCAAGGCTGAATTCGTGTGAGACCGAGTGCAGGATCGAGGATCGCACGCACCCGCGCCTGGAGCATGATGTCGAGGGTGAGCTGAATATCTAAGCCCGGCGTCGATCCGATCTCGATCGCTTCGCCTGTCTGGCGGTTCTCGACGCTCACCCCGCGGAGCCCGCGCAAGTGATCTTCATATGCCTGCTCGATCCCGGTTCGTCCGATGTAATCGCTGTGCATATAGCGTCCGCGATCGGTGCCTTTGACAGTCCGCGAACGCAACGCGAGCAGGTCATCGTTTTCTAATGCTTCTTTGCGTCGTTGCACATCGTCTGCTTGGATACCCGATCGAACCACGCCGAGGATCATTGATCCGACATCGATTTCATCCATCGACACCAACGACTCAGACTGCAACGGCGGCGGGAACGAAGAGCGATCGATCAACACGCGAAGATCTTTGTATGGATACAGCCGAGCGGTTGCATCGAGCACAATCAATCCTGGAAACACCGAGACGGCTTCACGATCTTGATCCGCTTTCCCGATGCCAACACGCGAAATCAAAGGGGTCTCGCGCACGCCTTGGCGAATAAAGGTAAACCCAATCCCATCGCTCACATCTCCAACGAGTGTGTGCGCTTCGACCTCTTCAGCGATCGGCTGATTCGCAATGCGTTCGACACGGCGCAGGTCGTCGGCATCGGGGATATTCCCGCGATCTTTGTGCCCTTGGAGTTCTCTTTCACGCGACCGAACGGTGTATTCTGCCTTCWTCTGGCGCACACGGCGAAGAATCGAATCTCGGCGATCCATCACCTCATCGATCGGCACGCCGGTTTGGTCGGCGATGTATTGATACATGACCTCAACACGATCGCGCAGCGCTGATTCAAAATCGGCAGCGATCTCTGCTTGTTGATCTGGTTCGAGTTTGTCCCAGATATCCGCGTTATATTTTCTTGCGAGCCTGAGCGCGAAGCGTGGGATATCGATGCCATAGAGCCGGCCGCTACGATCGGCATACACCCATTGCCCGTTGAGGACACGATAATCGACCGCGATGTCATACGACGCTCGATCACCCGCAAGCACTCGTCCTTTGCGATCGAAGATGGTGCCTCGCACTGTTGGCAGCCAGGTCTCGCGAACAAGCCGACGCCCGGCGTCGGAGCGGGCTTGTCGCCCTTGCTCACCAAKGGTCATCCATCCGAGCCGAAAGATAAGCAACAGAAAGGCCCCGACGACCATGGCCGCCAAGAGCAGCACCCTTCGGTGGAACATGCTGGGGATATATTTCGAGAGTCGGGGCATCAGGATCGGATCGCCTCAGGATGGACACACGATAAGCTCATACATGCCAATAGGCATACGCGTATCAATCGGCTCGATGCCTGCTGAGGGATGATTTTGTACCAGAAACGCTGATCTTTGCTCAATCGAGCCGCTTGTCGCGAGAAAGCTCGGCGTAGGCATTATGAGCATGGATCGACTCGAAGTTTTCTGAGCTGATGTCGTACTGCACAATGCGATCATCGTTGTTGAGCATGATCGCCAGATCGCGGATGATGTCTTCGACAAACTTCGGATTCTCAAACGCTTTTTCGGTCACAAACTTCTCGTCTGGACGCTTGAGCAGCGCATAGACCGGATGCGACGCAGCTCCTTCGAGATGCTCGACGAGATCTTCGATCCACATTATTCCCTTTGTACGAACCGCAGCTTCGATCCGACATCGCTGGTTGTGCGCGCCATACGCGGAGATCTCTTTCGAACACGGGCACAAGCTTGTTGCGGGTGCAGCGACCTTGATGATAAAGTCTTCATTCGTGCCGTTGACGGTACAGGCGAAGGTGACCTCGTAGTTCATCAACCCAGGCTGACCCGTAACAGGTGCTGCCTTTTCGATGAAGTAGGTAAACGACGCTTCGAAGTGCGCTTCGTTGGCGTTGAGGCGTTCCTTAATTTTGCGGGTGATCACCGGGATATCTGCGGGCGAGAACGCTTGGCACCCGTGATCGTTGAGCACCTCTAAGAAGCGGGACATATGGGTGCCCTTCTTCTCTTTTGGTAGCGCGACATACATGTTGATCGACGCGACGGTTGTTTGGCTCGCGCCATCACGGGTGGCCAGCTTCATCGGATAAACCACATCCTTGACCCCGACCCTGTCGATCGCGACATTACGCTGATCGGAGAGCCCTTGAACATCGGGCATTGTTTGCTTCTCGATGGCTTGCTTTTCGTTGGATGAATCGCTCATATTTTTAGGCTCACAAGTTGATGAGTTACAACAGGTTGTATCGGTCATGGGTAAGCTTGCTTTCGTGTAAAAAGACGATGAATCGTAGGGACTCCTCGCCCCAACAACACGCGGCGATCGAAAAGTATTTCCGCTACAGAGACAGACCCCGCCGAAGCTGATTCGTTACATGGAAACCCACAAATTAACCGGATAATACAGATCGCAAGATCCGCTTTCGTACACGAGTTAGGCCGGCTTGGCTTGTGCGTTTGTGACTTGCTGGGCGGAATGCTCGACCCAAGAGTGCCCGATTGGCACGCCGAGCAAGGCACCCATGGACCATGCGATCGGCGACACAATCAGATAGCCGGGCAGATGCCCGCTGATGATCAAAGCCAACAGCCCACCTGAACCGGGCTGGATCATTCCTATTACAGGGCCCAACACCCCGCAGAGCATGACTCCGATCATGATCGGGGCGAATGGGGTGGCAGCCACTTGATCGCTCCCCTTGCCCATCGATGTCGAGACCAAAGTTCCGATCAGACCGGCACCAATCCCAACAAAGAACCCGACGCCTGTAGATTGCCCCGGAAGATCTGACTGACCCAGAAGATACGAGATTACAAGCCCAGAAGCAAGGGCTGCGAACATCGAAGCGATTCCTCGTGTATTGAATAGAGACGCTCTTATAAAGCTGCAATCAAAGCGAGAGACTTCATCGTCAGGCTCGCTGCCAGCCTTGTCTGGTTTGGTCATCAGCATCATGGCGATTAACATCGCGAGAGCAATAATCAGTGTTTCGATCGCAACCTTGATCAAGGTGCCTGAGTCTGCCGAGAACCGATACATCTCGCCCATGCGTCCAGAGGTCCAAGCGACCCAGCCTAAGACGAAAGCAATATTGAGAAAGCCTTCTCGGCGATCAACACCGCGACCAATAACAATCCCCATCACCATCGTTAACCCCAAGACCATCGCCAACGCGACAATCCCAGAGCCCATCGAATGGCTTGTTAAGAAGGTTGTATGGCGTGAGCCGTCGGGCGCGACCACCCCCGATGCGATGCCGGCGCAGATCGGTCCGACCACGCAGAGTGAGACAATCCGAGCGAACCATTGTTTTCCGACCAGTGCGAGAGCTTCAATCATGCCTCTATCATCGGCTCAAAACCCCGCTTAGGCAAGCCCCACGCCCCGAGATCGAGTACCATTACCCTATGAGCAATCAAAAGAGCAACCCAAACGACGCCCACCAAGCCTCACATCAGCCCGTCAATGTCCGTCAGCCATCGCTCATGCTCTCGGATCTCACCGATGATCTGCTCTGGCCAAGAATTTTGCGAGCCCCTGCGTTGGCGCTCTCGCCGTCTCGCTTAATCACCGGCTCTATCTGTGCCTTCCTGCTCTCGATCGTGCTCTCGCTGGCATCAATGGTTGGGCCAAATGGCGAGACCGAAGCAGGCGAAGCAAACAATCAACTCCAAGCCCTCGGCGATCTTTTCCAAACAAGCTTGGCAGGAATCCAATCGAACCTTCGCTCGATGGACCCCATCGGACTCGCCCAGAGCATCGGGTTTGCATCGGTTGCCATCCGAACAACTGTGATGGAATCGCCGATGATTTCGTTGCTCATTGGACTCCCGTTGATCGCGATCCTCGCAGTTGTTGGCGGGGCGATCTCTCGCTCGACCGCGATCGAGTTCGCCAAAGGGCAATACGCGACAAGCGATGATACCCTTGGCTTTGCGCTCCGCAGAACGCGTCAGTTTGTGGGTGCGGTCGTCGGGCCGATCGTTGCGTGTGTGCTGATCTTCTTGCTGATCGCCATCGGCGGGTTGCTCTTGAGTTTCCCCGTTCTCGATGTTGTTGGCGCGATCCTTTATCCAATCGCACTCGGACTTGGCATCTTGACCACGATCATTTTGATGCTTCATATTCTTGCGTTGCCGATGATTGTCCCCGCGTTGGCGATCGAAGGGACCGATGGGTTTGACGCGATCCAACGCTCGTATGCGTATGTCATCGGCAAGCCTCTCCGCTATCTCACCTATACCCTGATCCTTACGCTCATCGGCGTGTTGAGTATCGCAGTATTCACAATGGTGGCGCAAAGCGCTGTCGAGCTGACAAACTGGGCTGCGTCGCTGTTTGCATCCGATTCGACGAACCGGGTGCTGACCAGCGATGGCGAAATGGGTGCGACGAAACCAATCGCCAACAACATCATCAATATCTGGCACACGATCATCCAACTCGCCGTCGCAGGCTATGCGATCTCGCTCTTTTTCACGAGTTCGACGCTGCTGTACCTTGTTACCCGTCGAATCTGCGATGGACAAGATATCAACGAGGTTTGGGACGGCGTTGGGGAATAGCTTCCGCCGAATGAATCAACCGTCTGCGTCCAATGTAAACGCTTCGCCAGCGGGCACATAGATGTACTCGTATGACTGCGTCCATTTTTTACCTCGGTTTTTGGAGGTGAATCCGGTCTGAAGCAGGTGTCCTTCTTTGCCCGAGCGGATGTGCATTCGGGTATAAACGGCTTTCTTGCCCGGCGAGAAGTTCTTGCCTTGGAACATCAATCCTTCGAACTCTTCTTCGCCATCTTCAACATCAATCGCTGCTTCTATTTTGAGCAGGTTGCCAGCCGAGTCGATCCGGGTTTGTTCCCATTCGTTCGAATCGTGGTTGTACACATTCCAGCTCTCGCTGGTGAATGTTTTATCGGCTGAGACCCAAAGTTCATGCACTACGCTTGTGCCAACACGAAGGGCGATGGTGTTGTTGCCGGCGAGCTCGCCGGTGGATGAATCGTAACAATCCCAAGAGCCCACCCAGAAGTGCAGCGCGGTCTCGGCTTGATTGAGATCTTCGATCGACTCAAGCATCGGCCTCCAGCGTTCATCGCTCTTTAGGCTCTTAAGATCTGGGTCTTTGGTATATTGTTCTTTCTCGCGCACACCCATTGCGATCGCAGAATCGAGTGCTTTGAACGCATCGGACGCGTTGCCTTTGAGTGCGTAGGCGCATCCGAGGTTGTAGAATGCACCAGCTGCAAAATCGGGGATCTTCGTTGCTTTTTTGTGTGCAAGGATCGCGTTTTCGAGATCGCCCGATGCGTGGAGGGCATATCCGAGSATGAAGATCGCTTCGCCGTTGTCTGAATCGTCTTTGACGATCGCACGCAATGCGGTGATGGCGTCTTCCCATTTTTCTTCTTGGAGCAGTTGCCCAGCTTCTTGCATCGTTGGTGGGTCAGCAAGTGCCATCTCAGCATGAGCGGAGCCGGTGGCAGTGAGCAATCCCAGAGCGGTGACGATGAGTGTTTGCTGAAAACGATTTCTTTGCGTACGCATTCTTGATATCCTCCAAATTGGTGTATGACACTATACCGCAGGGCAATGAGGTTGGTTCCGTGGCAAAGTGTATTCCAAGAAGATCATGGTTTGAGCCGCCACGCCCCGCCACATTCCGGGCATACCGTGCAGCCGTCTGCTTCTGGTTGCAGTTCACAGATACTGTACCCGCATCCGGCGCAAAGCCCTGCTCGCAACAATGCTTGCCTGGCATGAGTGGAACTCCGCCATCCATACAGCTTTATCACAGCCCCCATCGCCCCGCCATAGAAAAGGAATGAAAACGCAAAGATCGATAAGGACAGCGGGGTGAAAAATGGCGTTGAACCACTGTTTATACTGAACCAAAACCAAATGTGCATGAATGACGCGAAGAAGAAGCCTGTGAACAAAAATGTTGACCAAAATCTTCCTGTTTCATCACGATTGGCAATAAACTCTTTGGCGTAGCCGCTCTCTATGGAAGCCTTGCGAGGCGAACAGATCTTCGATGGGTTCCCCCGATCATCTTTGAGCTTATCGAACACTGTCATCATGGCTACGATCCTATCATCAATCCCAAACAGTCACCGGAGGTTTATTGTATGTCACTGACCAACTACATYACRCTYGGMAACTCYGGGCTYCGCGTYTCRCCRYTGTGCCTGGGSACSATGACCTTYGGCAAYGAATGGGGWGTYGTYGGCACSAACCTYGAAGARTCKCTCGATGTKCTCTCWKSSTATCTTGATCGCGGGGGCAACTTTCTTGATACGGCCAATGTCTATACCAAAGGGCACTCCGAGAAAATCATCGGAGATTACTTCGCAGCCAACCCGTCCAAACGAGACCGCACCGTCATCGCGACCAAGTTCTGTGGCAACATGCACCCCAACGATCCCAACGGCGGCGGATCAGGACGAAAAGCGATCATCCACCAAGTCGAAGATTCGCTTCGGAGATTACAGACTGATTATATCGATATGCTTTGGGTTCATTTTTGGGATCGCCATACGCCTTTGCGTGAGACGATGTCGACGCTTAATGATCTTGTCCGCTCGGGTAAGGTTCGACACATTGGGTTCTCTGATCATCCGGCATGGGTATGCGTCGAAGCCCAGAATATTGCCAAAGCGAATAGCTGGGAACAACTCATTGCGATTCAGATCGAATATTCACTCTTGCAGCGGACACCCGAAGATGCGTTGTTGCCGATGGCGCAGCATATGGGTATGGGCGTGACGCCTTGGTCGCCTTTGCGTGGCGGGGTGCTTTCTGGGAAGTACACGCGTGACTCGCGACCGTCGCCAGAAGAAACCCGGGCTGCGATCGATTCGCCCTTCTTGATCGAATCAACCTATGCGTTGCTCGATGTGATCAAAGAGATTGCATTAGAGATCGGCGATGTCAATGGCAACGGCTCGCCCGTGACGCCGGCGCAGATCGCCCTGAACTGGGTGCAATCGAATGCTGCGATCAGTTCGACGATTATCGGAGCCAAACGGCTTGCCCAGCTCGAAGACAATCTTGGCGCGATGGACTTTGCGCTTTCGGCAGAGCAACGCGCCCGAATCGAAGAGTTGTGCCCGTATGCCAAGCACTTCCCTCATAACTTCCTCGATAAGATCGCTCCTGCTATCCAGAACGGCACTTCGATCAACGGCCAGGCGAGCGATGCGTGGGGGCTTGGACCTACGGATGATTCTGAACGGCACTAACCCAGATTCGGCGGTTGGTTTGTGCGGATTAGGCAAAATCGAAACTCGATAAGAGTCAGGATCTGGGTGTCCTTGTTGCTCTTCTTTTTCGATATTGTGTGCATGAACCACGCATTTTCCCTCGCAACGACACTCACCATCTCATCACTTCTTCTGGCAAGCGGCTGCGCTTCGAGCCAAGAACGCGCCCAGGCGTGTGATTCGCACGAAGCTCAACCGATTTCTGCATCGGCCTCTGCACCGATCGCCGAGAGTGAATCGCAAAGCTTTGCGCCGGAGTTTGCACCGGTTGATCCTGATGTTGAGTTGGTGATCGGGAACATCTTCGCAGACGAGTTCATCCCCCACTATCCAGATCCGATCGCCAGCTACACCATCGAAGAGATCCAAGCTGAACTCGAAGCGATGTTTGATCTTGATCAGAGCGTAGTGAGCAATACGGTGTATCCAAGTTCACAGGTTCCCACATCTGCGAGTACGATCCGCGCGATTGACATTGCACAGAGTGATCGGCTCAAAGAGATCGTCGAGCATATCGGTTGGCCAACGCGTGAATCGGTTGGGCTCAAAGCGACCCAAGCTGCGTACATGGTGATTCAGCACGCTGGGCACGATGCCGAGTTCCAGAACCAAAGCCTTGCGATGATGATTGATCTTGTTGAAGATGGCGAGTTGCCTGCATCGTATGTTGCGTTGTTGACCGATCGGATTCGAGTGTTTCAGGATCAGCCTCAGGTGTTTGGAACGCAGATGGCGATGGCGAGCAACGAGTATGGCGTGATGGTTCCAACACCAACGGTCCCGATTGAAGACCCTGAGCATCTCGATTCGCGTCGAAAGCTGATGGGCATGCCTCCGCATCAGGAGTTTGTCAGTGCGATCGCGGTGGCCTATCAGGCATCACTGGTCGATCCGGGGACCGCGTTTGCTGAAGTAATGACCGATGATTAACGCCAGATTTCATCCAAATACCACCAAAATAGCCAACGAAAGCCCAGTTTATTCAAAAACTGGGCTTTCCCTTCCATATTTATGCAACACCACACACCAAGAACTGCGTATATTGCTGCGACACCCATTCGGGTGGTTCTGTTTGTTTTCTGAAACCTGATCTCACATGCACATATGCTCAACGCAATGATCGGCGCACGCTGACTTCTACGAGTATTTTGTATCACCGCACGGGATCACCAACAACCCAAGAGGTCTCACATGCTCTCGATCGCTTCCGCAATCGCACTCGCTGGTGCAATCGCACTCGCTCCATCATCACAGAATACCACCCAACCCCAGATCGATACCCCATCGTTTCAGGTGATCTCGGACACCGAGATTCACGCTGATGGGCACATTTTCACATCTTGGAATGATCTTCACGAATCTGGATATTACAGCTTCGAAGAAAACAGGTGCAGCACTAGGCCGATTGCTGACCCGGCATTCGATGCGCTTCGTGGTGGGAATGATTGTACCTTCGGACGAACAACGATTCGGCCACAGTATGACCCATCGGTCGCGCTCTATCGCATTCCGGTGGTTGTCCATGTCATCCAACGCACCAGCGGCACAGGATCGATGACCGATGCACGCGTGCAATCACAGATCGATATCCTCAACGAAGATTTCCAAGCGCTGGCGGGCACCAATGGTGCACCTGGCAATGACGGGCAGATCGAGTTTTATCTCGCGACCCAAGACCCAAGCGGCAACCCGACCAATGGGATCACCCGTTCGACCAACAATACATGGTTTAACGATGGCGGCGGGTATTACAACACCCTCGCATGGGATACCAATCGGTACCTCAATATCTATACCAACAACGGCGGCGGCGCATTGGGATATGTCCCAGACTTGCCTCAGGGCGGGATCTCAGGATCGAACGCGGACCGCGTCGTGATTTTGTACTCGACCTTCGGGCGCAATGCACCGTTTAACCCGTTTAACCTTGGCCGCACGGTCACCCATGAGGTTGGTCACTACCTCGGACTGTACCATACATTCTCCGGTGGCTGTGGAACAAGCAGTTGCTACACCACTGGCGATCGCATCTGTGACACCAATGGCGAGAGTAGCCCAACGGGCGGATGCCCAAACAGCCGAAACTCATGTGGCGGCCCGGCACCATTCCATAACTACATGGATTACTCCGACGATATCTGCATGAACCAGTTTACGGTTGAACAGAACAACCGCATGCGTTGTTCGATGCTCACATACCGCCCAAACCTGTTCTCGATCGCAGCAGGTGGTTGTTCACCAGCCGACCTTGCTGAGCCGTTTGGCGAACTCAACTTCTTTGATGTTTCTGCATTCTTGGTTTCGTTTGGATTGACTGAAGCTCGGGCAGATCTCAACGACGATGGTTTGTTCAACTTCTTCGATGTTTCGGCGTACCTGAGCTCATATAGCGAAGGCTGTCCATAAACGACATTGCCCATTATTCAATAGCCCCCATTTGTGGACGGCTCCTCCTGTTTTTTCAGAGGGGCCGTCTTCTTTTTTGTAGACCACACGCCGACCCAAAGATCGGTGGTTGGTTGATGATCAGATGCGTATACTGAATCGGATGGGATATATTGTGAGAAGGACGACCAATTTACCCGTTTGATGCCGCCTTAGCTCAGTTGGTAGAGCGAAGCTTTCGTAAAGCTTAGGTCTGGAGTTCAAGTCTCCAAGGTGGCTCTTTGGGGAGTGGCCCTTTTTGCGCCAAACTGCACATTTCTTTCCGCGCGGATTGCAACCGACCCAATGCTCGGCTGTACGATCTGGGCTGGATGTATCAGGTGCATCCACAGATTCGCAATGACCGGGGATGCGTGATATGGCGTCGGATGAATATACACAGTCAACCAAATATGTAATTGCCAGAAACACGGTGCTTATCACTACGCTGATGATGGCTCTTGGCGGATGTCGATCGCCCCAGTCGTATCGTGAAGAAGCTGATGCTTCGGCAAACAAGATTCTTGATGAGGCATGGGCTTCAGCGATGGGACGGACGGAAGAGGGGTTCACAATTGAACCTGCGAGCGATTCGCTTCGACGAAGGCTTCTGCTTGATCAACGCCTCCCGATGATTACCCCTGCGAGCGCGGGATCGAGCGATGACCAGGTTATTGAGCAATGGCCCGATGATTCTTATTTTTCTGAGCGGGCACAGAATGATTCGAGTGGAACGCTTTCACTGATGATCACGCTGCACGAGGCGTTAGAGATCGCAGCGACCAATAGCCGATCGTACCAGACTCAGAAAGAAACGGTTTTCCAATCCGCGCTTCGGCTCGATCTCGAACGCAACAACTTCCGTGATACTTGGGCCGGGGTGGTTGATTCTGTCCTGAGCACCGATCTTGGCACAAGCACAGAAACCACAGGGATTGTTGGTCAGGATTCGTTGAGTGTTTCCAAGCGATTCAAGAACGGTGCCCAGTTCATGGGGTTGCTCGCGGTTGATCTCACCAAGCTTCTCAACGGCTCACGCGAGAGTTCGACAGGGATTCGCCTTGATACTTCGTTGTCGATCCCGCTTTTGCGTGGCTCGAGCAAGTTTGTGGTGACCGAGCCTTTGACACAGGCCCAGCGTGATGTGGTCTATTCGATTTATAGCTTTGAGCGGTTTAAGCGAACCTTTGCCGTTGGCATCGCGAGCGATTATCTTTCGGTTCTTCAGCAACTTGACCGGGTGGAAAATGCGGTTGAGAACTACACACGAGTCGTCGCTTCAACTCGACGGGCGAGAAGACTTGCCGACGCGGGTCGGTTGCCCGAGATTCAGGTTGATCAATCGGTGCAGGATGAGCTTCGCGCTCGCAACTCGTGGGTGAGTGCGGTGCAGGCTGCTGAGCAAACACTCGATCGATTCAAGATCACGCTTGGGCTTCCGACCGATTCACTCATCGAGCTTGATGACGGCGAGTTTGATGTGTTGCTCAACTCCGAACGCTATGCGAAGTATCTTGAGCCTCAATCGACTAGCCAGAGCGATGTTGTGCCTCCTGCCAATGCTCCTGTTGTGCTTGTCGCGCCGTCGATGGATGACGCCGGGCCGATGGAGTTGCCACAGGCTGATGCCATATTGATTGCATTAATGAATCGGCTCGATCTTCGGGTCGCGGTCGGCGAGATTGTTGATGCCCAGCGCAGTGTCGCGATCGCTGCGGATAATCTTCGGGCCGACATCACACTGCTCGGCTCTGCATCACTTGGCGAGAGCCGATCTTTGAGCAGTGCGTCGAGCAATAATGGCCAGCTTCGGACCGATCGCGGTTTCTACTCGCTCTTGCTTGGGATTGATCTCCCCTTCGAACGCACCAGCGAACGCAATAGCTATCGGAACGCGTTGATTGCTTACGAACAAACTATTCGCAGGCTTCAAGATGCTGAAGATGCGGTGAAGTTTGATGTGCGAAGTGTGCTGCGATCGCTGCTTGAATCACGCGAATCGATCAAGATCCAGGCCGAGTCTGTGCGGGTTGCACAGAGACGAGTGGATTCGACGGATCTGTTTTTGCAGGCTGGGCGTGCGGAGATTCGAGACTTACTCGAAGCACAGAACGCATTGAACGCTGCGCAAGACGCATTGACCAACGCGGTCGTCACCTACCGCATCGGCGAGCTTCAACTCCAACGCGATCTGGGTGTGCTCGAAGTGGATTCCAATGGGCTTTGGGTCGAGTTCACCCCAGAGGCCTACGACATTGAAGCGATCAGAGCAACACTCGACCAGCTCCGACCTGCACAACACGCACAGAAGAATGAAGGTTCAGAAGATGAGTAAAACATTTAAAATCGTCGCGGTCCTCTTTGTGATCATCCTTATCGCTGTCGCTGCGGTCGCAGTGGTCGTATTGCAACGAGGCTCTCGCTCATCGAGCGAACTCGCGCGTTCGACCTATACTGTTAAACGCGGGGCGTTGTCGATCAGCCTGACCGAAACAGGGACGGTTAAGTCGCGCGATCAGCACATTGTCAAGAGCCAGGTTGAAGGGCGGACCTCGGTGATCTTTGTCATCGATGAGGGTGTTGTCGTCAAAGAGGGCGAGCTGCTTGTTGAGCTCGATTCGAGCACCCTTCAGGATCGGCTTGTCGATCAACAGATTCAGGTTGAGAACACCGAAGCGGATCATATCTCAGCAAAAGAGAACTTGGAAGTTGTCAAGATCCAGAACCAGGCCAACATCGCACGGGCCGAGCTTGATAATCAGTTTGCGATTGAAGACAAAACCAAATACATCCAAGGCGAATGGCCAAAGACACTCATGGAGTCTGAGACCCAACTCACCCTTGCAGAAGAAGATTTCAAACGAGCGACCGACGAGTTTGAATGGTCGAAGAAACTCAACGCCGAGCAGTATCTTTCGGAGACTGAGTTCCGCGCCGACGAACTCACGCTCAAGCGGGCAGAGCTTCAGGTTGCACTCGCCAAAGAAACCCTGAACCTTCTCAAAGAGTTCACCCACACCCGTAAACTTACAGAACTCGATTCTGACATTAATCAAAAGAAGCTTGCGCTCCAGCGGGTGAATCGAGAATCTTCGAGTGAACTGGTGCAAGCCCAGGCTCGCCTGCGAGCATTCGGTGCGGAACTCACTCGTCAAAAACTTCGGCTAGAAAAGATCGAAGATCAGCTTTCAAAGACCAAAATGTATGCACCCGCAGATGGCATGGTGGTCTATGCGACCAGCGCCCAGTTTAGCTGGCGAGGCGATACCCAGCCTCTCGATGAAGGGCAAGAGGTGTACGAGCGTCAAGAGTTGATCCATCTTCCATCCGCAGATTCGATGATGGTCGTGATCCGTGTGCATGAATCGGCAYTSGGAAAAGTGAARATCGGRCANGAGKKTCRGNATCASSATCGAYGCRYTNCCCGRCGCGCACTTTACCGGCAAAGTCACCAAGATCGCCCCGCTTCCCGATGCTGCTTCGGTGTGGATGAATCCTGATCTCAAGGTGTACGACACGCAGATCATGATTGATGGAAAAACCGAGAACATTCGTACCGGCATGAGCTGCAAGGCGACGATCCTGATCGAAGATCATGAGGACACCTTGTTCGTGCCGTTGCAAGCCGTGGTTGGAAAAGCTGGCGAAACCGTGGTGTATGTGGTCAATGGGAAGACCAGCGAGGCTCGCGTTGTCGAGACGGGTCTCGACAACAACGCGATGGTCCACATTATCAGCGGCATCAACGCAGGCGACAAGGTCTTGCTCACCCCTCCATTAGGCGATGATCTTTTTAGTGCGTCGAGCAAGCCCAAAGATGCACAGGCCAAGGGCAAGCCGAAGGGTGAACGACAGGGCAAGCCTCAGCGTGGATCGAGTTCGCAAGGAATGCCCAAGGGGAAACGCCCTTGAGTACTCAGCCGACGAAACCATCTCTTTCAAACCATGTCATCGAGCTTCGTGAAGTCTGGAAGACCTATCGTATGGGCGATCAAGATGTCCATGCGCTCGCGGGAGTAACTCTCGATATCGAACGCGGCAGCTTCTGGGCGATCTCGGGCGCAAGCGGCTCGGGGAAATCGACAATGCTCAACTTACTCGGGTGCTTGGATCGACCGACGAGCGGACGATACGCCCTTGAAGGGAAAGATGTCTCTTCGTTGAGTGATGATGAACTTTCTGATATTCGCTTGCACCATCTTGGCTTTGTGTTTCAGAGCTTTAACCTTATCCCTCAGCTCACGGTGCAAGAGAACATTGAGTTGCCGTTGTTTTATCAGGGGATTGATGCGAGCGAAGCTGCCAAGCGAGCACGCGATATTGCAGAACGCGTTGGGCTCACCGATCGGCTCGGACATCGCCCGACGRAACTCTCTGGCGGGCAACAACAACGCGTGGCAATCGCTCGCGCATTGTCGAACAATCCGTCCGTGTTGCTCGCGGATGAACCTACAGGAAATCTTGATACCGCGACGGGCAAATCGATTATGAATCTATTATCCGAGCTTCATGAGCAGGGCAAGACAATCATGATGGTGACACATGAGCCTGAAATCGCAGCGTATGCACAGTATCAACTGGTGATGCGCGATGGCAAGATTGAATCAATTGCAAGCAATGATTCAAGTCGAACATCACACAAAGTAGGGAGTGTATTGGCATGATCAACTCCCGTTTTATTCGCAATGTACGCTTGGGTATCAAGACGCTGATGCTTCATAAGATGCGATCGATCCTGACGATGCTCGGGATGGTCTTTGGTGTTGGTGCGGTGATCGCCATGCTGGCGGTTGGCGAAGGTGCGAGTAAGGATGCGCTTGATCAGATCCGCCGACTGGGCAGCCAGAACATCATCATCAACTCGCAACAACCAATCTCGCAAGCGGCTTCTGGATCGATGCGATCGAATATGAATATCTATGGGCTGCTCTATGATGATCTCGATCGGATTGAGCAGAGCTTTGATACCATCGAGCAAACCGTGCCTGCAAAGCTTATCCGAGGCGAGGGACGCGTGGGCGATCGAACGCTCGAGCTTCGGCTTGTCGCTACGACACCCAACTGGTTCGAACTTGTCTCGCGAGATCGTGTCGCTGGGCGGTATATGACTCAACTTGATATGGATCACAATGCCAATGTAGTTGTACTCACCGAGCACGGTGCACGAAAGCTGCTCGTTGGTAAAACAACCATCGGCTCACAAGTCCGTATCAGCCAAGGGATCTTCACCGTCATCGGCGTGATCAAATCGGAAAGCACGCAATCGGGAACCATGCAAACACCCGATCAAGAAATCGACGCGTATATCCCGCTCAATGTTGCGATCGAGCGGTTTGGTGATATCACAGTCACCCGCACTAGCGGCTCTCGCACGCGCGAGCTTGTTGAACTTCATCAGCTGATTGTCCAGGTTGATTCGATCGACCATGTCGAATCGACGGCCGCGGCGATCGAGCGGATGCTCTCGATTCATCATCCCAAGGGTGATTACAAAATGAGCGTGCCGCTCGCGTTGTTGCGACAGGCCGAAGCCACCCAACGGACATTCAACATTGTGCTTGGTTCGATTGCGGGGATCTCGCTGTTGATCGGCGGGATCGGGATCATGAATATCATGCTCGCTTCGGTGACCGAACGCACACGAGAGATTGGCATTCGACGAGCAATCGGCGCCCGCCGAAAGCAGATCATTGGTCAGTTCTTGATCGAAACGGTGGTCCTCTCGGTCACTGGCGGATTCATCGGGATCGGGATCGGAATCCTTATCCCTTGGCTCATCACGATGTTTGCTGATATGCCAACGGTGGTCACCTTGTGGAGCGTGCTGCTCTCGGTGGTGATTAGTATCGGCGTGGGGATTGTCTTTGGGATGTACCCTGCGATGCGGGCTGCGAACCTTGATCCGATCGTTGCTTTGCGCTACGAATAAACGGACCAAATAGACTCTTTTTCTTGCTTCAATCGCAACCAGCCTCCGCCATGTTCGTACATTTTGATATCTGAAAAGGGCATTCGCCCGATGTTTGCAATGTGTGCATTCGCAAACTACCCAACTTAACAAATCCCATCGCACAGGAGGCTTTGTCATGTCAATCCGTCATTCTCGCTTAAAGAGGACCCCCACTACTTCACTCGCCTTTGCGCTCACCACAGCGATGTTGGCTGCGGGTGCGATTGCTGGTGAGCCTCAGGATTTGTATGACGATACGGTCTATCGCACGATGGAAGTTGTCTTTGATGATGCCGACTGGAACCAGCAGCTGCGCGACAACTGGCAGACCCATGACAACACTGGCGAGACCATTTATGTCGTCGCCGATTTGATTGTCTATGACAGCCCCACCGACGCGACCGGAACGACCTATCCAGATGTTGGTGTACAGTACAAGGGCAACTCGTCGTACTGGTTTGTCAATGGGCTCAAGAAGCCGTACAAAATCACGATGGATGCGTTTGTCGATAACCAAGAACTCTATGGGCATTCAAAGATTACGCTCAACAATGGGATCTTTGACCCGACCAAAATCCGCGAAGTCATCAGCTACAAAATCATGCGCGAGTTCATGCCTGCCTCGCGTGCAAACCTTGTCTTTGTCCGTTCGGGCACCGCTGGGAATATTCAGGATATTGGTGTGTATACCAGTGTCGAACGCGTGAACAAGAAGTTTATGGGCAAGCATTTTCCAAATGATAATGGGCATCGCTACAAGGCAGACAGCGGCTCGATGCTCTACTTCGGGACCAATGTCAATCAATACAACAGTGCTTACAGCGCAAAGGGCGGCGACTTACTCACCCACTACCAAGACCTGATCGAGGTGTGTGATGTACTCAACAACACGCCGATCAATCAGCTTCGTACAGAACTCGACGAGATCTTTAGTATCGATCGGCTGACCTGGCAGGCAGCTGCGGGTGTTGCCCTTCTCAACTGGGACGATCTGCGTGCATTCGCGCCCAATGGACACAACTACTACATGTATGAAGACACGCTCAATGATCGCTTGCATATCTTGCCTTGGGACTGGGATCTTGGGTGGAGTACAAGCACGAGCGATGGTCTTTTTCAGGATTTCAACAATAGCAATCTGCCTTTGACAGACCGCACGATTTTGGATATTCCAGAGATCAAAGATCGCTACCTTGCGCACCTGCGTACTTTCACTACACGAATCGATTGGGCTGCGATCCAGGTTGATGTTGCTCGGCATCGTGCTTTTACCGACTCGCGAATTTCTACGGTACACGAGCAAGAAATCTTCTCGAACTTCCAGTACACAATCAGCCACAATGGTCTCGCCAACGATATCCCTGGGCGTCGCAACTTCCTCGATAACCAGGCGTTGCTTAACCGTCCTTCGCCAACGATTGCCAATGTTGATATGTCGCCAGCGAGCCCAACGAGCGACGATGTCGTTTGGATCGCCGCTGAGATTGCTCAAGAAGCAAGCGAAGGGATCGGCGGGGTTGTCCTCTTTACCCGAGACCAAGGGCGATACATGCCGACACCAATGTTYGATGATGGCGCMCACAAYGATGGTGCATCTGGCGATGGCGTGTATGGCGCGTCGATTCAGGCATGGGGCGCAGGTGTAATCGTTGAGTATTACATCGAGACTTCATCCAACGATACCGCTGGCGGCTCAACGGGGGCCAAACGATACGAGCCGATCTATGCTGAACATAAACCATTAGAATATCAAGTCCGTGCGAACGCCTTCGATTCGCCGATCGTGATCAACGAGTTCATGGCCGACAACGACACGACCATTCAAGACCCTGATGGCACCGGGTTCCCAGACTGGATCGAACTCTTCAACACCAGCGATGTGATGGTTGATCTCTCGGGCTACTTCCTCACCGATAATCTTCAAGATCCTACCCAGTTTGAGATCCCAGCGGGCGTGACTATTGCTGGTGGAGAACACTTGTTGTTCTGGGCGGACAATGACACGAATCAGGGCCCAACCCATACCAACTTCAAGCTCGGACGCAGCGGCGAAGAGATTGGCTTCTATGCTCCGATCGCATTGGGCAATGGCGTTGCAGATTCATATGTCTTTGGAGCACAAACTTCGGATATCAGCGAAGGGCGTGATTGCGATGGCGGCGACAGTTGGGTCTTCTTTGATCCGGCAACCCCTGGCGCGACCAACGGCACATGCTCAACCGATTGCCCGGCGGATATGAATGGCGACGGGATGCTCAACTTCTTTGATGTCTCAGCATTCTTGAGTGCGTTTGGATCTGGTGATCTGGCTGCGGACTTTACTGGCGATGGTTTGTTGAACTTCTTTGATGTTTCGGCATTCCTGAGTGCGTTCGCTGCCGGTTGCCCGTAACGCTTCTATAAATGGGATCTCTCACACCTCCATGCCCTTGAAGCATGGAGGTTTTTCTATGTTCTTCAACTTATTACGGACACATTGATCCGCTGAACCATCATGAGAAAGCGATGTTTACCGGTTTTCCTCTTTKAAAACTGARCCGACCTGTTAAGATTGATATTCATAGTGCCAATGGCACGATCCTTAATCACCAACAGAGAGAAACATGAAAAACACATACAAAGCAATCGCGATTCTCGCACTCGCTTCAGGGCTTGCAGCTGCTGACACTACCCAGACCGGCCCGAGCATCTACGAAGTAGACGCGGGTGTGACTTTCGACATTGGAAACTTTGGCTCGCAGAGTTTTCTCTTTACTTGGATCGACAAGTCTGGGTTCTTCGAGTTTGTGATTGACCCAACCCTTATCCTCACCGCAGGCGAAACATACAGCTTTAATGCCGATACCGGGTTCCATCCGTTCATCATTGCCGATGGCGAGTTGCTTCCTGTCCAAGGTACAGACGGGAGCTACTTCCGTACCACAACCAGCGGCACAGTGCTGGACGACGCAACACTTGTACCTATTGCCGATTTCACATCAGACCCTGATGGCACAGATCCGATTGTTTGGGACATCACCGAAGCAGAGGTTGGGGATTACTGGTATACCTGTCGAATTGCTGGGCATCTTGATATGACTGGTCGGATTCAGGTTGTTTCTGGAGCGGCTGCTTGTCCTGCCGATCTTACTGGCGACGGGATGCTCAACTTCTTTGATGTTTCGGCATTCTTGAGTGCATTCGCTTCTGGCGATCTGGCTGCGGACTTTACTGGCGATGGCATGTTGAACTTCTTCGATGTTTCGGCATTCCTGAGCGCATTCGCTGCTGGATGCCCGTAACTGCCCAAAATCATTGATTCACATCAAAACACCCCTTGGTTGGCTCAAAATGATGATGCAACCGAGGGGTTTCTTTCTGCGTATGTATGAACATCTGGTATACTGGGCATGTCTTGACTCGATCTGGGCACCCGACAGATTGCGAGGCGACACACATTGCTGAGCATTCATGCGAAGGTCCACCGTTGATGACTTGGATCACCATCAGCCCCCGCCGGACGAAGGCACCATTGGTACACCGTGTACACACATGCTGCGATCGCATACGATTGAACAACTCATTCACCGATCCCACGGAGTCTCTCGCTCATGACCCACTCTCCCTACCGAACACACACGAAGAACACGCTCGGCTCGATGCTTGTTGCACTTGTTGCTACAGCAGGATTACCTGCGATTGGTATCGCAACACTCGCAGCCACATCGCATACCGCCATCGCCCAGAACACGAACTCGGATGATGCCGAGACTCGTCGCGCAAAGYGTTCAACGCTTATTGCGATGTCTACACCGATTACACTTGATGTAACCGATCAGCCTCTCGAAGATATCTTCCGGTTTCTTATCGATGTTACTGGGGCAGAAATTGAACCGATCTYTCTGACCGACAATGTCGCAGCCAACGGCATGGACCCAGAGACCGAGATCACGATCAAGGTGAGCAATGTTCCTGCATTGACCGTACTCGATCGCATCTTGCTGCGTGCCCAACGCTCAGAAAGCACCGGCGACGAGTATACCTGGCAGTTCACCGATATCGGCACGCTCGAATGCGGACCAAAGCTTGAACTGAACCGGAACCAACGCGTCGAACTCTATGACATCGCCGATCTGCTCTTTGTTGTTCCCGATTTTAATAACGCACCTGAGTTTGATCTCCAGAGCGCGGTGAGTGCTGCGGGTGGCGGCGGCGGTGGCGGCCAGAGCCCGTTTAGTGGTGGTGGCGGCAATATCACCTTTGACTCACAGGCTGATCGCGCACAAGCGATCACCGATCTGATCCAAAGCACCATCGAACCTGATCAATGGGTTGATCTTGGTGGCGACGGCGCCTCGATGACCTTCTATGCCAACTCGTTTATTATTACTGCACCGGATTACATCCATCGCCAGATCGCGGGATATTCATTCTGGCCGGCACGCTTGCACCAGATCCGCAATGTAAACGGCCGGCAGCAAACCGTGATCAAGCCCGATACTAAAAGACGACGCAAGCCATAATCGGCGTTTCTTGCCTATGTATTCTTGCTCATTTGCCCTCTCTCTGCAGCCGACCATATATGGTCGGTTGTTTTTTATCATTCTAACTTCACTCTGAGCAACTTATCGATACGAATGCGGGTACATTTATAGGGTCTCTATGGCAATACTCTCCTCCACCATTATGAACGACACAGAGTGTCACAAGTGCGGGTATAACCTGCGCGGGCTTATCGAAGGCGCACGGTGCCCAGAATGTGGCACCTCTGCTCGGAAGATCTATACCCAATCCAAGGGCACGATGTCGGACGAAGCCCCGACCCATTTTGTGAGCAAACTCCGCACCGGGTTTGCGCTCGCCTCGATTGGAATCTTGGGAACACTGGTTTTTTCGGGCGCAGGGCTGATCTTCTTGACATCGCTCTTTTGGGTTGCAGGCATCTGGATTGCGACGAGCCCACGCCCCGGGCAAGGCGCCATCCTTCCTGACAAAATATTGGACAACGAACGCTATCGCCAGGCTGTTCGCATGATGAATCTCGCTTGGCCGGTGTATGGGCTCGCTCTGCTCGCAGCATCTGCGATTATGTCGAAGCCGGCTGGCCCGTCGATGCTTATCAAGGCTCCCGTGTTCTTTATGCTCTTGGTTTCGGGAGCCGTAGCATGGACAGGGTTGGTCCCAACCTGTGTCTACTTCGCCGAACTCGGGCATTGGGCATCGCACGATAAACTTGCCCAACGCCTCCGTGCTACCGCTTGGACGATGGCCGTCTTTGGGGTGATTACTGTTTTACTCAAGGCGATTCATGCGATTCATATCGGACCGAGTGATGCGGCCAACTTCCTAAGCATCTTCACGGTGATGGTGCTCGTCATTGCGGTCGCGGTCTTCTTGTTCACTATTCTCCAACTCACTACGGTCATGCACTGGGTCATGAAACATCAACAGATGACCGAAGGCTCTGCCGATCGTGTCCGCCGACGCATCGAACGCGATATGCAAGGGCATGGGAGCTTTGTTTCTGATCTGATTTGTGAATACTGCAAGTATGATCTCGAAGGCTTGCCCATCGGCGGGCGATGCCCGGAATGTGGCGAATCCTACGACGAACATACCGGCAGCTATTCAGCTCCTGTTCTTTCGGTGCCAGTCATGATGAGCCGAGATGAATCTGATATTGAGATTGAAGATGGTGATAGCCGGGGGATCTATTTCAACTCCGAACTCGATGCCAACGGCAAGCCCAAGCAAGACGCCCACGCATTCAATCCTGATGAGGATGTTTCCGAAACTGAAGATATCAAAGTTGATGATGCCGATTCGATCCCACTCGCAGGCGAGAGCTTTGACGGAGATGGTGACAGTTTCGATGACTTAGACGAGTCGGACAATCCAACATCCTGATCGCAAATCGCCTGATCTTCAATAGAATTGCGAGCAAACATCTTTCTTATCGCTGAGTCGAGCCGATACAATGGGCATGACCGCAAGCCACTCGTTGATAAAGGATACAGCTTTGAGCCCCACCACCTCACAAGAATGGATCTCCACAACCACCGCCAATGAAATTGCAGATTGGATTCGTGAGCAGAACTCCATCCTCCTGCTTACCCACGCCAAGCCCGATGGCGACGCGCTTGGGTCATCGATCGCCCTCGCCCGTGCGATCAACATTGCCAGCGAGACCTCCGGCGCTGCGTGCAAGGCCGAATGCTGGTACGCTGCCCCGATGCCATCGTGGGCCAAGACCATCATTGGCAACACCAAAGCCAAGACCATCGAAGACCATCAGCCCATGCCCGGCGCGTTCGATCCTGAGGGGATCTTGATCACGGATACCGGATCATGGAACCAGCTCGCACCATTCACCGAGTTTCTCAAGCCTCGGCTCGACCGCACCACCATCATCGAYCATCATCTCCAAGGCGATGCCGAGATCGCAACGCGCAGACTCATCGATTCAACCGCAGCCGCGGCGGTTCAACCCGTCGCTGAGATCTGCTGTATTCTCCTTGGCGTTGAATCTCCCGCAGATCTCCCCGTCGATATCGCGATGCCTTTGTATGTCGGACTCGCGACGGATACCGGGTGGTTCAAGCATTCCAATGTTGATGGGCGCGTGATGAGGCTCGCCGGGCAGCTCCTCGATACCGGCGTGAACCACACGAGCATCTTCGCGATGCTCTACCAACGCGATCGTACCAGCCGATTTAAGCTCATGGCCCGTGCGCTCGAATCGATGGAGATCGTCAAAGAAAAGAACGCCGCGATCATGACCGTGACGCTTCAAGATTTTAAAGACACCAAAGCCGGGCCGGGCGAGACCGGCGGGTTTGTCGATCTCCCTCAATCCGTCGCCGCCATCCGCGTCGTCGCGATCCTGACCGAGCAAAAAGATGCCGATGGCGTGTTCACCAAGATTTCGCTTCGCTCCAAGCCCGACGAATGGGAAGGCAACCCAGCGGTCGATGTCAACGCCGTCTGCAACACCCTCGGCGGCGGCGGGCACGCAAGGGCCTCAGGCGCCAAGATCCGCAAACCCCTCGAAGAAGCCAAACAAATGCTCATCGCAGCATTACCATAAATATCACCAGGGTGCCACGGCTTGACCGTCTTCGGCAAGCCGTGTCTGAGCGGGTTCCCTATACTCCCCTATGCCCATACCCAACCGAAACTACAATCAGAATAAAGATCGCAACAGTGATCACAACAACGATCGCGACAACGATTTCCGCTCCAAGATTGAGCAGGAGCTTCGCAATCCGGGTTCTCGATCAGGTGAAGAGTATAAATCGGCCCAGGGCAACCGGGTTCGCCCGGGACATCGCCCGCCGATGCGGGTGATGACTTCGACGCTCTGGGAGTATCCGTCCCAGCACTACGACGCTAGCGACGGCTCGAAGTTCCAAGGCTCAAAGGATTACATCGGCGCGACGCCATCGTGGATCATCTGGCAGCTGCTCACCCGATACACACGCGAGAACGACACCGTCATCGATCCGATGTGCGGGTCCGGCACCACCCTCGATGTGTGCGCCGATCTTGGACGCAAGGGCATCGGGTTCGATCTCAATCCGCAACGCAAAGAGATCACCCACGCCGACGCACGCGAGTTGCCGATGGCGGATGAATCGGTCGACTTCGCGTTTATCGATCCGCCGTACTCGACGCATGTTGATTATTCMGAYGACGAYCGCTGCATCGGCAAGCTCGACGCNWNCGRAGMNGATGYAWGGCGACGATGTCATGAACGGGCACGCGTACTATCAATCGATGGACATGGTTCTTGGCGAACTCCACCGGGTGATGAAACCCAATCGCTATATGGGCTTGTATGTTTCCGACTCTTGGAAGAAAAAGCCCGGCCAAAAGGGCGGCGTGTTCATGCCSATYGGTTTYGARCTCTTCGCCACSATGCGCGAATACTTCCARCCSGTYGACATCATCACCGTCGTCCGCCACAACAAAAAACTCAAGCAGGGCAACTGGCATAAATCCGCCGAGAAGGAGAACTTCTTCTTGCGTGGGTTCAACTACTTGTTCATTATGAAGAAGATTGACTGACTCTTTCGCCAGAGCGATTCAGAGCATCCCATCATCTGGATAATCGGGCTTGGGCTTCTTTGGATCATCGATCTGAATCCGGATCTGATCGAGCATCGCGTGGAGCTTGTTGCGTTCTTCGACGGAGAGTTCTTCCGACGCTGCAAGCATGCCTTCGATGGTGAGCTGCTTGCGTTGGCTGGTGCCATCGGGTAATCGCCGAATGGCTGCGCCTGCACGATCATTCAAAAACGATGGCTCAGATTCGAGCATATCGGCCATTTTACGGAGCATTTGAGCTGCTGTCTGTGCGGCAACGCCATGACCAATCCGTACACGAACGGGAACCATTGAGCCCTGATCGTCGATTCGGCGGATGATCGTACCGTTGATCACATGCCCGTCTTCATCGACCGCCGGATCATCTTCGCGATCGAAGGTCGTGGCGTTCATGCCGGAGATATAGGCCGCGAGATAGTTGGTATCAGCTTCATCAAATTCCATACGCACAGTGTAGGGCCGGTGTTTAGTCGGGGTGTGTCTCTGTACCAACAYCTGCACCAACAGATTCAATCCATCCCCCACCAATC